>NZ_WKDV01000012.1:0-136571 GCF_021605825.1 Pseudomonas sp. PA-6-3C | reverse complement strand
GCCGTGGGACTTTATCGTGTACCGCCATCAAGGCCGTCAGCCGACCATTTTTGATGAGTGGCATGCAGATCGTGGCGCTGACGCCCAATGCCTGAAAGGACGCTGACTCTTCTGGTGGCAGCTCGCGCAGGTTGTCATGGATCACCAGTGGCTCACCGGCCCGCAGGCAGTTGACGGCCGTTTCACCGAAAGCCGCCAGGCTGTAGCAGCCGATAATGCTGGGCGAACCGGGGGCTGTCCAATTGTCACGGATGGTGAAGCCGTCTTCATCGGCGTCCATATCGGCGTAGGCGCAGTTACTCACCTGCAGATGTTCGGCGACCAATTGAGTGGTGCTGCTCAGAATGGTTTCGGCATCTGCCGCATTGGCCACCGTGTGGCTGATGGCTTCCAATACCGCCAGGCGACGGGCGAGGAATACTGTGGTGGTGGTTTCCGACACGGTGTCGAGAATGCCGACCACCTTGCCCTCGGGGTCGCGAATCGGGCTATAACAAAAGGTGAAGTACGCCTGTTCCCGCGTCGGGCCGCGTTCAATCACCAGGGGGAAATTTTCGATGTAGGTGGCATGGCCTTGGAAGGCGGCATCGGCGATGGGGCTGATATCCGCCCACACCTCATGCCACACCTCGTTGAACGGGCGCCCCAACGGGTCGGGCTTGGTGCCCAGGATCGGAATGAATGCATCGTTGTAGAGTGTGATCAACTGCGGCCCCCAGACAATCGCCTGGGGAAAGCTCGATGCGAAGCACAGCGCTACGGTGGTCTTGAGCACGTCGGGCCACTGCTCCAGCGGGCCTAGTGGCGTGTTCGCCCAGTCATGCTGGCGAACCCGCTCAGCCATTTCGCTGCTGCTTTGCAGCCAATTCATCATTGCGAAAACACCTTGTTTACCACGGTCTGTCGAGGGCCTGAAGCGGTCAGGCTAACAAGCAACAGACCGGAATGAATGCTGCCAGTTCAGCACGATTATTCAGGTGATAGCAATTTGATGTTCTATACAAATGAATAGGCCTGCAGTCGGGCCTAAGACGCCTATTGCGCGCCGAGAACCCCCGTCCAATAAATGCCGGCATCACTCTTGGGGTCCATGGCGTAGGCCGCGCCCAATTCACGAAATTGCGGGTTCATCAGGTTGGCGCAATGCCCGGGGCTGGCGAGCCAGCCGTCCACCACCTTGCGCGGGTTGTCGAGGCCGGCGGCGATGTTTTCGCCGATGTTTTTTGCGATGTACCCGGCCAGTTCCGCACGATCGCCAGGCGTGCGGCCGTCATGATCCAGGTGGTCGAAGAAATTGCCATTAGCCATGTTGCGCGAATGGCTGTTGGCGGCGCTGGCCAAGTCGTCATTCCACGACAGCGGCGTGGTCGCGCTAAACGCCTGGGTGCCGCATTGGCGTGGTTGTTGACGGGCGGTGTTGACCAGATCGAGAAGTTTTTTGCCCTCGGTCTGCCAGTCGCCAAGGCCGCTGGTGAGCAGCGGGCGCGCCAGCACGATGCGCCAGTCCTGGCCGCTGTTGCTCACGCCAATATCGACAAATTGCGGGTCCAGTACCACGCGGCAGAAGCTTTCGCGCACGGCCTTCATCGCCGCCTCGGCGTCTTTGGGGCCGGAGAGGCTGATGGCCTGCACATTCACCATCGGGTACGCGGCCCGCGCGAGCGCCTGCTGCAAGTCGCCGACATTGGTGGCCGGCAGCACCAGTCGGGTGTCGCTGGCCAGCGGTGGCAGTTCCTGGGAACCCTGGTTGCCGCAGCGTTGTACGTGGCTGCGGTATTCGTTGATCTGTTGCACTAACTGACTTTCTTCATTCGCCATCGCGCTGGCGCAGAACACCACATTGGCGGCCAGCGTCGTCAGACCCATCATCAATGACAGCACGCGCATGGACGTTACCCTTGAGCTTGAAAGTGCCCATGATGCGCGAAGTAACCCGGTTTGGGGCAACGCCTTTTTTGTTTTTTTGCCTCAACGGGTGTTCTGTGGGCAGATCGTGGCGCGGTTACGGCCCCAGGCAAACGTGCTGGCGGTGACGATCAGGGCCAACGCCATGGCGAAGGTCATGTGCAAGCCATTGGCAACACTGGGCGGCGCTGCGTGGGCCACATCGGGGCTGGCCCAGGCAAATACCGCGCCCAGGGCCCAGGCACCGAAAATCAGTCCCAGGTTGCGCGACAGGTTCAGCAGGCCAGAGACGGTTCCTCGGCGTGTCGGCGCGACATCGCTCATCACCGCGGTGTTATTGGCGGCTTGAAACAGGCTGTAGCCTGTTGTGAGCAGGATCAGGGCGCCGAGGTAAGCGAGCAGTCCCGCCGTCAGCGAAAGCGACAGGGCACCCAGGGCCATCACCCCCAAGCCCGCGAGGCTCATGCGATGGCTGCCCAGGCGATCGGTGAGGCGGCCCGCCGGCACACCGGTCAGCGCCGCAACACAGGGGCCGACGGCCATGGCCAGGCCCATCCAGGCGGGGTCGAGCCCCAGGCCACGGGAGAGGTAAAACGGCCCGACCACGAACGTGGCCATGATCACCGCTGCCACCAGTGCGCTCATCGCCAACCCGGCACGCAGCGTCGGGTCTTGCAAAGGCTGCCAGAAAGCACCTGCCGATTCGCGGGCGCTGGCCTGGCGGTCTGCCGGTAAGTAATAAAAGGCGAGGGCGGCGGCCAACAGGCCCAACGGTACGCCGACCGCGAACAACGCGCGCCAGCCCCACAGGCTCAGCAACACGCCGCCGACACTGGGGCCCATGGCGGTGCCGACTGCTGACATCGTTCCGAGCAAACCCATCACCTGCCCGGTACGCGCCTTGGTGACCGTGTCGCCCACCATCCCGAGGGTCATCGCCATCATGCTCGCCGCCCCCAGGCCTTGCAGGGCGCGCGCGGCAATCAGCCATTTAAGCGATGGTGCTGCGGCGCACAGTGCACACGCCACGGCGAACAGCAGCAAGCCGGCGAGCAATACGCGTCGGCGCCCCCAACGATCGCCCAGGCGGCCGGCACCGACAATCACCGCCGTGATCGCCAGCAGGTAGGCGAGCACCACCCACTGCACGGCATGAAAGGATGCATCAAATGCCTGGGCCAGGCTGGGCAGGCCGACATTGGCGATGCTGGTGCCCAAAGCGGCCAACAACATGGATAGCGACAGACTGACGAGCGCGGCGCGTGAAGAGTTGTGCATGGACGATTCCTTGAGTGAAGGCAACTGACACAACTCTACGGCGTGGCCTAATATGGCGGAAGACGCATGGGTTGCAGCTAATACCTGCATCAAACGCCTGATAAGGAACACGTATGCCCGACCTGAATTTGCTCATTACCCTGGATACGTTGCTTAGCGAGGGCAGTGTCGCCGCTGCCGCCAGGCGCCTGCGCCTGAGCCCTTCGGCCATGAGCCGCGCGCTGGCACGCCTGCGTGAAACCACCGGTGACCCCTTGCTGGTGCGCGCCGGGCGCGGGCTGGTGCCGACCCCGCGGGCGGTCGAACTGCGTGAACAGGTCAGCCGTTTGGTGCAGGAGGCCCAGGCGGTGCTGCGCCCTGCGCAAACCTTGGACATGGGCCAGGTGGTACGCACGTTCACGCTGCGCTCGAGCGAGGAGTTTGTCGAAAACCTCGGCCCGGCGTTGCTCGCGCGTATCGCCCAGGAAGCGCCGGGCGTGCGCCTGCGTTTCGTCGACAAGAGCGACAAGGACTCGGCGCTGCTGCGCGAGGGCAGTATTGACCTGTCGATTGGCGTGGTCGACGCCAGCGCCAGTCCCGAACTGCTGACCCAGGCGCTGTTCCGTGACCGACTGATCGGTGTGGTCCGCAGCGGCCATGCGCTGAGCCAGGGTGAAGTCAGCGCCGAGCGCTTTGCCCGGGGCCAGCATGTCTACGTGTCACGCCGTGGGCTGGACCGTGGCCAGGTCGACGACGCCCTGCAAGCGCTGGGCCTGACGCGGGAGATCAGCACCATCGTCGCCGGCTTTGCCACCGCCATCGCCCTGGCCCGCGACACCGACCTGATCGCCAGCGTGCCCGAACGCTACACCGCCCATCAGCGCGACGGGCTGTACAGCTTCGCGCTGCCGATAGTCGTGCCGCCGTTCACCGTGGCCATGCTCTGGCACCCACGCCTGGATGCCGATGTGGCCCACCGCTGGTTGCGCGGCTGTTTGCGCCAGGTGTGCGGGCAGCAGGTACAATCACCGCTGCCTTGACGCTAAACCCAGGAATTTGCATGTTCAGCCTTACCCGCTACACCACCGCGTGCCCCGAGCCGATCAACAGCCAGATCCTGCAGATGGTGGTGGACAACCTCACCGACATCAGCAGTGTGGCGTTGCCGCCGAGCAACCTGCTCTACAACATCTATCAATATGCCGTCGGTTATGAGGTACACCTGTACCTTGAAGCGCTGACTGGCGCCAAGGGCATCGCGGTTGAACTGGTGGTGGCGATGCGGGACGAACAGGTGATCGGCTTTTGCCTGTACCTGCCCGTCAAGGACGATCCGCACGCCTGTGGCATCGCCTTTATGGCGGTGCAAGCCGGGCATCGGCGCCAGGGCGTGGCCCGCGCCATGCTTGGCGAGGTGCTGGCGCATTACCCCCACGCAGAGCTGGCCTGCTCAGTGGAAAAAGTGCCGGCGTTCCAAGCGCTCGGCTTTCAGGTGCGTGGCGCACGCGGCACCCAAGTGTTGATGAACACCCGCGATTACGGCACCGATGGCTTGATGGGCGTGCTGGACGTGGCTGCGATCTATAGCTCGCTGGAGGTGCGACAGATTCATACCTACTTGCTGCAAAAACACGGCAAGCGCGCGATGGTTGATGCCGAGAAGCAGCGGGATCGGCATTTGGATCAATTGGGGCGTAAGGTACAGCTGTTTGTAAGTGAGTATCGGGACTGAATTCAAAAAAACTCTCTTGGGAGGTTTTTTATTGGGTGCAGCAAATCGGAATGATCGTACTAATTAACCGGGGTATGTGCTTGTTTTCTGCACACATATAAATAGACGGCAATTGACACTGAAGCAGTTAAAAATGCTATGCCGGCTGACACAATAAAGGGGGCTGGGCGACCACCTGCGATTATTATTAGTGTTCCTAAAGAAGGTCCGATTATAACGCATAAAATTTGGACGCTTCTGAAAGACATGGATACCCTTCCGATAGTGTCAGGAGGGCATAATTGTTGAAGGATTATATTTGAGGATATTATTAGTGTTTCATAGCCGAAGCCATTAAGAAACCAAGCCAGTGGATAGATATAGGCTCTTCCAGGTACTTGGAAAAATACTAAGGTCGCGGTCAGGATTAATGCGGCGGAGAAAACAACCAGTGCATGTGTCCGGAGTAGCAGTTCATCGATATGGCTGAACTTGAATTTTACCAGCAGTGCGGCGCCTATCGCGCCAGCCGCTGTTGCGGAGACGATGACTGAGAAATTAACTGAAGGTAAACCTTCGTAGGCTAAGAAGGATGCCAAATGCGGGTCGTAGATTCCTAAAGCAAGTGAAGTGAGTAGGGAGTACAAAAAGCCGATGCGTAGCTGAAAGGGTAAGGTATTGAATATTGCAATTCCTCTTGCTATGTCACGATAGAGTGGAAGGGGGTTCGTGGAGGCGTCGATGATTTTCGGTTGGAAGACCCTGCAGATAGACCTCAGGAGTGGAAAGGTCAAAAGAACGGCAGCGGCTGATAAAAAGAATAAGTCCTTTGGTGATAATATTATCGTCAATATACCTGCTAGTAACGGCGCAAGTATTTTTGTGGATTGGTCAAATACACTGATGTAGCTAAAAAAAGATTTGCGCTCATCAGCAACTATCAGTTGCCGAACCATAATGGTTATTGAGGGGAAGTAGAATAAGTTTGATACGCCTTTCAAGATAACGAAAAGCAAAAAAATCTTAAGATCTGGAGAGACTGCGAGGGCTAAAGTAGACAGTGTGCGGACTAAAGCCCCAAATGCCAGTGTTTTCCTTGCGTCATGTCGATCTATCAGCGTTCCGACAATAGGGCCTAGAAACAACATGGGGGCACCTAGGCAAAAAGCCAGGAGCGCTATCGACGAAGGCGAGGCATGCCACAAATAGACGGGGATCGTGAAAATCAAAAAAATATCAAGCCATAGTGAGAGGCTGGAAAGCGCTT
The DNA here is from genome assembly GCF_021605825.1 of Pseudomonas sp. PA-6-3C. Taxonomy (NCBI): domain Bacteria; kingdom Pseudomonadati; phylum Pseudomonadota; class Gammaproteobacteria; order Pseudomonadales; family Pseudomonadaceae; genus Pseudomonas; species Pseudomonas sp. PA-6-3C. The sequence continues at coordinate 130,431 of NZ_WKDV01000012.1, read as the reverse complement.
GCACACAAATAAGCTTACTTGACGTTTTCATGATGTCTATCTGAGTTCAGAAAAAGTTTGTCTTCAATTACGAAGCCATCGAGGTCGTGCTCGCTGGCGAAGCGATACAGGTCGCTCAATCTATTTATAAAGCCGCGCCCATTAAAATTTAGGGAGGTGTTGCAAAGTACGCCGATTCCTGACACATCATGATAGGCGCTTAGCAATTGGTGCAGACGACAATTTTGCGATTTATTGACTGACTGTGGTCGTGCTGAGTTATCAACATGCGTTACCGCCGGGATTTTAGCTGAAATAACTTTTCGAAACTCCAGCATGAAGGGTGAGGGGTGAGGCGGGCAGAAATATTCAGACATGCGCTCTTCTAAACATACCGGCGCAATAGGGCGGAATCCTTCACGATTTTTAATTTTGTTTAACCTGCTTAAATTTTCTCTAGGGTAGGGCGCCGCTAATATTGAGCGATTTCCCAGGGCTCTGGGTCCCATTTCATATCTGCCTTGCACCCAGCCTAATATACAGCCTTCATGAAGCAGTCGTGCTACACGCCGTATATCATAGGGTTCACTAATGAAGGTGCCTGTGTTATCTGTGTCGTTTTGTGATAGTTCACCCGCATAAGGTGACCAAGTTATTTTGGCAATTCCTTTGGTATGCAACAGTGCATCAATCGCAGTTCCTATTGCGGATCCACTATCGTTAGTGCAAGGAGGAATAAATACGTCGGTGAACAGTTGCGTCTCTATCCATTTTGAATTCCAGTCGCAATTTAGTCCGCACCCACCAACAATTAATAAAGGAGCGCGATCAAAAACTATTTCTTGTACAAAATCACGAAACAGATTAAAGATTGCATTCGAAAGGTGGTGTGCAAGTGTTGCAAGTCGAGGGTCGTCGAGTCCAATGTTATAATATATATTGTTCTGGAAAAGGCGTTTGTGAAGCTTTCTAAAGTTGAGATTGTTGTCAAGTAGCGTTGTTATAATATGCCTTGCGTCCTCATCAATATCGCCGTTTTTTCCATAAGCAGCCAACGCCATTAGTTTGCCGGCATCACTCAATCGAATTTGTCCCGCTCCAAGGGTAAACGTAGGGTCCGCGAGCGCATATAAAAAAGCAAATCTGTCTCCTGGGTTTTCAAGTGCACAACCTAGTTTGGTAATATTTACGTTTTCATCGATTCTATAGAATGCACCAAAATGGCCTTCCCAGAGTAATGCGTAGCAAGGCTGTCCTTGTGGGTACGGCGAGAGCCCATAACCACATAGAAGGTGTGAACGCTCATGGGAAGATGAAAAATACTTGATGTTCTGACCAAATATTGAACGTTTTTGATAAATGACGTTCCTTAATCCCGAATAACCTGCACCAATCGCATCATTTTCTGAGTTTAATCCTCTACTCCATCCACTCTGAGCTACTATGTCCACGGGCTTTTTAATCATGTTCATAGTTTTTAACAGTGCGTCAGGTGTCACGCTTGAGAAACGAAGGCCGTTATCCTTTTCAGCCTCTATAGAAAACTCCAAGTGCCCACCAATAATTAGGGCAACCGCACCGTCATGTCCATCTTTCAGGCCGAGAATTACGGTATCATCATGTTCTACATTGGCCATGCTCAGTCCTCCATCAGATTCCGTCTAGCAGTTTTCTGACTTCTGTAGTATACGAACTACCCGTTCCATGTCCCGCGCCCACCAAAAAAATGACTTGCTCCGAGGGAAGGTTAACCTCCAAGAGCTCATTTATCTCTTTGTCATGAAAGTAGCCGGTCAACCAAGGATGCAAGCCGAGCGCTGTGATTAACAAATTTGCAGTTTGTGATAAATGTCCTACGTCCAGCAGCATTGGGCGATAGGCACGAGAGTGTGGGTATTTCCACCAGAGTTTGTCAAAGCGAGAGGTGAAAAAAATTGCGAATGCTAGATTGTTTGCCCAGTGCTGGCCGCATAAATAAGTAGATATGACTTCGGGCGGAAGGTCGCGCACCTTTTCCAGGGTATGCTGTTCACTTATATAATGATAAATGCCAGGTGCAAGATCTTCGACATTTCGTACCCATACGTAACCCTCCGTCGCCTGTAAGCCCCCAGCTGAAGGAGAGGTTCTTCTGAAACCGAATTTTTGCGCGCCGATCGGAGCATCGTAATCGGTTTCTTTTTTGTCCGCTAGAGTTCCATACAGTATGGTAGCTAGTGATGATATTGACACTGAAGCATCGAAAAAATCTCGACAGGTATGTCTTGCCAAAAGGGTTTCCCAAAGGCTTGCTTCTTTAATAGCTGAGAGGTTGGGAGCAGGGAGTAACGTTTTTTCTCCTCCTTTTATTAAAGAAATGTTTGGTTCGCTCTTATGGATGGACTTGCAAAAATCTAAGTAGCTTCTAGCATATTCAATGTACATTTCAGGCTTGTCTGGGGTTGGAGAATTCGGATGAGAAGTCCCAATGTGAAATATTTTTGATAGGATATCCCAACCCCATTCATCGTCAGGTTTTACTTCATGTAGAATCCCAGATGTGTCTATCGATATGTCATCGGCTGTATCCGATACGAAATCACCTGAGGAAAAACTCACTAAGCGCTCAAACTCGCTTGTACTAATTTGGTACTGGACGTGGTTTCTATAGTCCCACAAGTAAGTCACGCCATCTTTGAGTAAAAAAAATATGTCGTTCGAAAGCCATTTTTTTTTTCACAATACACATAGCCGTCTGACCACCCATTAGTGAAAGTCATTTTAGTGGCTGCCTGAGCCGAAGCTCAGGCGGTGCATCGTTATTTAATTGCTAGTTTTCTAGTGTTAGATTTCTCGACAATTTTGCCTTCATAGCTAGGGTTGAATTTGTAGTGGGGCACCGTCACCATCTTAATTGAGAAGTGAGGGGTTTGGTACGCATCGTTTGATTGATTGTTAAGAGTCGGCTCTATACTTACACGTTTCATATATACTTCCTCAGTGTTATCGGCGTCGCAGGTTTGCGATGCACTTAAACCGTATGAGTGTTTATTATGGTTGTCAATTTTAATTTTTCGAATTGTATTGTCTTTCGGTTGAATTTTGGTTTGTTTTTACAGGTGCTTATAGGACGATTCTGATCGATATTTCCTACGTTTCGCTCCACTGTTGATTTTTAAAGATACTGATCTACATGTATGCCTGTAATGTTTTGTTGCATTTAAAGTGAAGGTTCCGTTGTCGTAATTTAAATGTTTATTCTTTGCGGGTCCCGACTTGAAGAGTTTAGTCAAAGGCATCAAGCGCGGCATATGGAATGTCTGAGTTAATATTGACCTGCACCTGGCATCTACCCTAACGACTGTGATCCCCATGCGTGATGTGTCTATTGCGCGTTATGAAGCGCTCGGAATGCCTTTAATTCTTAAAAACTCCAGTCGAGACCGGCACTTGGATCATCTTACGCGCAAGGTGCAGTTATTTCTAAACTAGTGCCGTGTGTGAAAAGCCTGGAACTCAATAAGGAATTGTCGCCACAGAAGGCTCGCTGATCAACGCAGTTGCAGCAGTCTTTCTACCTGAATTGGAGTTCTATCTATGCACATTGGCGGCTTCAACGCTAAATCTGTACACGGCAATTTTGAGATGTCTCAGATGATGGGCAGGCCGAAGAGCCTGGAAATGAGCGATGCAAAACAATTCGATCCGGCGCAAAAGCCTGAGGTCAATGAGCAGTCTGCCAAGGACCTCAGCGCGCACAGCCAAATGTTGACGGCGCGTAGGGGCGGCAGTGATCTGCTGCCTGGCGTCGGCAGCAAGAAGATCTCGTTCTGATTGCACAGAGGCCCGTATCGTCAGATACAGGTTAATGAGATGGTCACTCCCAACACCCTGTGAGGGCTACGCTTTCACGGGGTGTCGCGGCGCTTGATTCCTTGTGCGCGAAGAATTAGTTAAACGCAGCCGCGATTGACCATTGCCAGAATCGTCGCCACCAGCTCCTGCTGCGCCTCCTCACGGCTGATCTCACCACTGGCGGCCGCCTGGGACAAGGCCTCGGCGGCACCCAGCATGGCGCGTAAGCCTGCCTGGGAAACAGTGCCGTTGGGCGCGAACGGCGCCAGTGCGTCGCGGCACTTTTGCAGGAAGATCGCCTCGTATTTGCGCTTCAGCGTTTCCAGTTCCGGCGAGCTGCTCAAGGCGGCAATCACCCCCGGAATTTCCCGCCCTTGCAACAACACGCAATCGACGTAGCACGACGCGATGACCCAGGCTTGCTCCTGCAGGGTCGCGGCGCTGGTGTCCAGCGCATCGGCAAACACCTGGTTCTGGCGGCTATCGAAGTCTTCATACAGTGCGGCCAGCAGGCCGGCGCGGGTGACGAAATGGTCGTAGACCACCGGCTTGGTAACGCCCGCCAGCTCGGCCAGGCGGCCCAGGGTCAGGGCTTCGGTGCCTTCTTCGCGTACCAGTTGCCAGGCCATGTCGAGCAATTGGCGCAGGCGATCCTCGCGGGACAGGCGGCGGCGTGGGGCAGGGGATTCAGCGCTTGACATGCTTATATACCAAAAGTAACTTAAGGTGCGTAACCTACTAAAAGTAGCTAGCGCCCAGCCTAGCCCGAAATGGAGTCAATGTCATGCACGCACTGATCGTTGTAGCCCATCACGACCCGCAATCCCTCACCCATAGCCTCGCCGCGCAAGTGGCGGCCGGGCTCACGGCGGGCGGCCACACTTATGAGGTTGCCGACCTCGCCGCCGAAGGCTTCGATCCGCGCTATACCGCCGCTGACCACCTCGTACACCGCACTCGCGCTGAGCCGCCCGCCGATGTGCTCGCCGAGCAGGCGCGCATCGACCGCGCCGATGCATTGGTGCTGGCGTTTCCGATTTATTGGTGGTCCCTGCCGGGGCTGCTCAAAGGTTGGGTTGACCGCGTGTTCGTCAACGGCTGGGCGATTGATTACGGCCCCGATACGCCGGTGGTGAAAAAACTGCGGCACTTGCAGGTGCACCTGCTGGCGTTGGGTGCGGCAGATGAAAGCGCGTTTGATCGGCACGGTTATGCCAAGGCCATGCGCACGCAAATCGACTACGGGATTTTTGATTACTGTGGGGCGCAGGTGGTGACGTCAACGCTGCTGCTGGATTCGGAAAGCGGCGCTGCGCAGGCGCACTTGCACACCGCGAAAGTCATAGGGCAGGGCTTGTTTGCACACGAAACGGTGGCTGGTTAGTCAGCCTTCGCGAAACAGATCGTGAGCATCCAACAGGCGGTAGGCGATTTCCGGGCGCTTCTCCATGCCACGGCGAATCGCTGCCGGAATCGCCTGGCGGGTTTTGCGGCACAGGCCGGGCTGCTCATCGATGTTGATCTGAATGCCGCGCATGCTCTTGACCTCGGTGTGCCCCGGCGCTACCTGCACGCGGATGCCCAATAGCTCGAACATCTTCTGTTGCATGTATTCCAGGTCTTGCAGGCTCTGGAGGTTTTCCAGGCGCTCGACCAGCTTTTTTTCTTCCTGACGCGTCAGGCTGAGAATGCGCAGGTCGGCGCCGGGCGCTTGCAACAGCTGTTCGCGGTCGCAAGCGCAGACGCCGGGTGGGCAGGGTTGGCGAATTGACATGTGCATTCCCTCCCTACGCCGACGTGCTGGCTCAGTAGCTGAGCGTTACCCCAAGGCTGCCCAAGGCCTTCCAGTATTCAGGGTAGGTCTTGGCCACGCAGTCCGGGTCTTGAATGCGGATTCCCGCCACCTTCAACCCGGCCAGGGCAAAACACATCGCGATGCGATGGTCGGCGTGGGTGTTGATCAGCGCATTGCAAGAGGTGCCGGCCAGCGCCGGGTCGCTGGCCACCAACAGGTCGTCGCCCTCGATGGTCGCCAAGCCTGGACGAATCTCGTTGAGGCCGTCGTGCAGCGCCTGTACACGGTCACATTCCTTGACGCGCAGGTTGGCCAGTTCAGTGAAGCGCACCGGGGTGTTGTTGAACGCAGCCAGCACGGCCAGGGTCGGGATTGCGTCCTGCATCTGCGAGCCGACTACCGTGGCTTGCATGTTCGGGAACTGCGCGATCACGGCCTGGGCCTTGGCGTCCGGCTGGGTGAAGTGCTGCGCGGCCACGCCGATGTCGATGCGCCCGCCGGTCAACACTTCGGCGGCCCACAGGTAAGTGGCGGCGGAGGCGTCGGGTTCGATCAGGTAGTCATGGGCGCTGTAGCCGGTGGGGGCTACGCGCCAGGTGCTGTCGTCGACCACCTCGACCTGCGCACCGAACGCCCGCATGCAGTCCAGGGTCAGGTCGACATAACCACGGGCGCCGATGTCCTTGCCGGTCAACGCCACTTCAATTGGCGCCTGGCCGCAGGCGGCGAGCATCAACAGGGCTGACACGTACTGGCTGGACAAGCCGCCATCAATCTCAAAACGCTTGGCCTGCACCTTGCCCACGCCGTGTACGGTCACCGGCGGGCAGCCGGTCGGGCTGTCGACGCGGATGCCGTTCTGGCCGAGGGTGGCCAGCAGCGGGCCGATCGGGCGTTTTTGCATGTAGTCGTCGCCGTCGAGCACCACGGTGCCTTCGACGGTCGCCACGGCGGCAGTCAGAAAACGCATCGCGGTGCCGGCATTGCCGAGGAACAGCGGCTGCGACGGCAATTGCAACTTGCCGGAGCCGGTCACAACGAAGGTGGTGTCGTCCGGTTCATCGATGCTCACGCCCATCTGGCGCAAGGCCACCGACATGTGGCGGGTGTCATCGCTTTTCAGTGCGCCGCTCAAGCGGCTGGTGCCCTTGGCCAGGGCGGCCAGCAGCAGGGCGCGGTTGGTAATGGATTTGGAGCCGGGGGGCGCGACCTTGCCGTTCAGGGCGAAATTGGGCGGTGTAACGGTCACGGTTTTCTGCGAACTCAAGGTACAAGGCTCCTGATCAAGGCAAGGCGGTAGGGAGTGGCCGACGGGCGGACCCGAATAATCAGCTAAACACGCCACCCTTGTCGAGCAGGGATCGTGGTAGGGCGCGTATTTCGAGGCGGTCGCCGACTTGTCCGGGGAATGGACTGCTCCTGTAGTCGAACTACTCCTGCGGGCGTAGGACAAGCAGCAAATCTGATGCAGGACAACGGCGCTCACTTAGCGAAACGAGGGCGACGTGAGATCTTTCCGAGAGAAGTGGCGACTGGACAATAAAGCCCGCCAAGGTAAGTTCAAGGCGTGCCCCATGACGGGGCACATTCAATCAAGGAGTGAATGAAATGAACAAACCCCAGACCCAACTTCGTCACGGTCGCGTGGTGACCCCGGCCAGCCGTGGTTCAGTGGCGGTGGAGCGTGGGCTGCTCGGCAACTGGCAAGTCAACGAGATGGAAGGCGGTAAAAACTTCCCATCGCTCGCCGCCGGGCCATTCCCGGCACCTTATGAAACCGATGATCAAAGCGTCACACCGCCTGGCGACGGGCATATCTTGAGCGGCGGCAAAACCGACGACCGCGATTGCATCAACTTCACCGACGAGGAGATGAGCAAAAAGCTCAATAGCCCCTTCACTTGGCCGTTGCTGAATGTCGAGGCTGGCCAGGTGTTCAAGGTGCAGTGGGAGTACACCGCCGCCCACGTCACCCGTGGTTATCGCTGGCTGATCACCAAGGATGGCTGGGACCCCAAGCAACGCATCAGCCGTGCGCAACTTGAGGCCAAGCCGTTTTTCGAAGACTTCTACACCCAGGTGCCGTACTACCAGCACGCCGATGAAATGAAGGCCAAGGTCGAACACCAGGTCACGCTGCCCAAGGGCAAGAAAGGCCGGCATGTGGTGGTGTTGATGTGGATCGTGGCCAACACCGGCAACGCGTTCTACCAGGCGTTTGACCTGGACTTCAAATAAGCGCTGTTACCGCTGGGCCAACCAGTAGTCATGCAGCGCCCGCGCGGCGGGTTCGATGGCTCGAACCCGCTGCTGGTGGGCGTTTACATCCAGGTCGGCCGGCAGTTCGAAGTTGTCCTGCTCGGCGCACCAGGAAATCTTCTCCAGCAGCGCCGCCTGTTCGGCCGGCAGTTCTGGCCAGTTGCCAATCGCGGCGCCACGGATATAACCAAAGCACCATTCCTCGGCAAGCGTGACGGTTTGACCTTGGTGCTCGGTGTCATCGAAGCGCGCCTCGAAGCCTTGCGCATCGGTGGCCAATTGCGCCGCCAGCGTATTCATATGGTGCACGCACAGCTCGAGGAAGCGCTGGGCTTCTTCGACGTTTTCCCAGGCCGGGTTCTGCCCACCCCAGATCGCCGGGAACCACTCACCCACGTCCACCTGTGCCGGGCTGGAGACCAGCGCGGTGAAGTAGCCGTCGAGTTCAGCCAGGTTCAGCACCGAATGATCGTCGCCGTATTTCAACAACGTTTCGTCGATGAAGTCGAAATCGGCAGGGGTGAGGGGTTGGGCGAGCATGGGCATATCCTTTAAACGTCGAGCGCCGCGAAGTGGGCGGCTTAAAGCGCAGAGGATGGCGCTTGGGCGGGCTTTTTTCCACTTATTTCCCAGCGCTGACACAGCTTGCTCACGCACATCGAACCCACCACCGCCAGAATGATCGGCACCAGAAAGTCATGCTCGATGCGCGTAAATTCGGCCACCAGCACAATCGCGGTCAGCGGCATGCTCATGCTGGCGGCCAAAAACGCCGCCGCGCCGATAATCGCAAACGCGCCCAGCGGCACCCCGGGCCACACCAGGCTCCAGGCACCGCCGAGCAGAATCGCCAGCAGCGCGCCATTGGCCAGGCCCGGCGTCAGCAGGCCACCCTCGGCGCCCGCGCGCAGGCTGCTCGCAGTGATCAATACCTTGACCAGCAGCAGGATGGCGGCCAGGCCTATCGTCAGCTCATTGTCGAAGCCCAGTTGCGCCGGGCCTTTGCCATTGCCGAGGATCTGCGGCAGCAGCATCGCCAGCCCGCCGATAATCGTGAAGTTGATCAGCGACATGACTGGCAGGCGCCAGCCGCGCGCGGCGTTGGCCCTGGCGGCGCCGGTAAAACGGCTGAACCCATAAGCGGCCACGCCAAACACCGGCCCGCACACCACCGCCCAGGCGATCAGCGCCGGGCTGAGCACAAAATGCGGCACTGCATATTGCGATTCCGCACCCAGCCCGATCCAGGCCACCGAAGCGCCAATCGCCGAGGTCGCCAGCGCAATCACCGCCGCCGGCCAGCTGAAGGCGCCCACCAGCACTTCCAGCACAAAGACAGCGCCGCCCAAGGGCACGTTATACACCGCCGCCAACCCGGCACCGGCACCGCAGGCCACGATCAAACGGTGCATGTGCGGTTCCAGGCGCGCGCGTTGTGACAGCCAGGTCGCGGCCAGCGCGCCGACTTCACGCGGCGCCACTTCACGGCCCAATGGCGAGCCAAGCGCCACGGTGATGATCTGCAGCACGGCGTGGGCGAGGGTGGTCTTGCGCGGCATGATCGGCATCTTTTCAGACACGGCCTGTTTGATGCTCACCAGCGGGCGACCATAGCGATAAATCGTCCACCAGCCCAGCCCGGCGACCAGGCCGCACACCACCAGCACCAGCAGACGGCGCTCCGGTGCGGCAGCGGTGACGCCCCACAAAAAGGTTTCGTGGCTGACCAGGCTGTCGAGGCTGTAACCGTAGGCCAGGTGCTGGATGCCATGCAGCAGTAACGCCAGCAGCATCCCGCCCAGCCCGGCGCCAATGCCGGTCAGCACGACCACCAGGGCCAGAATCAATGATGAACGAAAGGTGGACGGCATAGCGGGCTCCAGGCAGTGGCCCTGAGTGTATAGCCCATAAAGTACGGTGCCTGGGTGAAATGTATCGGCAGGTCATAAACCCCGCGCCCACAACATTTCATTACTTTTGCCAGTCCCGTTTTTGGCCGATGCGCCGTCATGCTCCCTTGTTATAGTTCGAGCCTTATTACTCGCCAGTCAGGGATCACTGCCATGTCCGAATACCAAGCTTTCATCGTCGAACTCACCGGCAACGTTGCCCATGTGCAGATCAACCGCCCGGAAAAAATCAACGCGATGAACGCGGCGTTCTGGACCGAAATCATCGACATCTTCCAATGGGTGGAAGACACCGACGCCGTGCGCGCCGTGGTGCTCAGCGGCGCCGGCAAGCATTTCTCCTCCGGCATCGACCTGATGATGATGGCCTCGGTGGCCAATAGCTTCGGCAAGGACGTGGGCCGCAATGCACGCTTGCTGCGGCGCAAGATCCTCGAGCTGCAAGCCTCGTTCAATGCCGTCGACACCTGCCGCAAGCCGGTGCTGGCGGCGATCCAGGGTTACTGCATTGGTGGCGCCATTGACCTGATCAGCGCCTGTGACATGCGCTACGCCGCCGAAGGCGCGCAGTTCTCGATCAAGGAAATCGACATCGGCATGGCCGCCGACGTCGGCACCCTGCAACGTCTGCCACGCATCATTGGCGACGGCATGTTGCGTGAACTGGCCTACACCGGTCGCCCGTTCGGCGCAGAAGAAGCGCGCAGCATTGGCTTGGTCAATCGTGTGTATCCCGATCAGGACAGCCTGTTGGCCGGTGTAATGGAAATCGCCCATGAAATCGCGAGCAAATCACCGATTGCCGTGGCCGGCACCAAAGCCATGATCAGTTATATGCGTGACCACACAGTCAATGATGGTCTGGAATACGTTGCCACCTGGAACTCGGCTATGTTGCAATCCAACGACCTGCGCGTGGCCATCGCGGCCCATATGAGTAAGCAGAAACCCGAATTCGTGGATTGACTGACATGACCCCAGGCTGGATTACCACAACGCTGCTGGACAACGACGCCCCTGGCGGCTGGGCCGTCGCCCGCAGCCGCGAGGGCTTTTTGCATGACACCAACGGGCCGCTGTTCCCGCGTGAATGGCTCAAGCGCCAGGACCTGTCGGTGTTCGCCGAACACGGCATCGGCCACCTTGACGGTGAGCCTGTTTACTTGCTGGAGCTGAACGCGGCGGCCGAGGTGCCAGGTTGCAGTTGGCAGGGTTTGCGCGGCTTTATGTTGCAGGGCGACCACACCCTGTACAAAGTGCTGGGCTACGCCGCGCAGATCGGCACCTGGGCGCGGGAGCATCGGTTCTGTGGCAGTTGCGGCCAGGCCATGGTGCAGGTGCCGCGCGAACGTGCGATGTATTGCCAGGCCTGCGACCTGCGCAGCTACCCACGCATTTCGCCGAGCATGATTGTGCTGGTGACCCGTGGCGACGAGATTCTGCTGGCGCGGTCGCCGCGTTTTGTCACGGGTGTGTACAGCACGCTGGCGGGGTTCGCCGAGCCGGGGGAGTCGGCCGAAGACTGCCTGATCCGTGAAGTGCGCGAAGAAGTGCAGGTGGAGGTCAAGAATATTCAGTACATGGGCAGCCAGTGCTGGCCGTTCCCGCACTCGATGATGCTGGGCTTCCATGCCGAATACGCCGGGGGTGACATCGTGCCCCAGGCTGATGAGATCGAAGACGCGCAGTGGTTCAACATTCACGACTTGCCGCCGTTGCCGGCGTCACGTTCGATCGCGCGTTACCTGATCGACCTCTACCTGGCGCGCCGTTTAGGCCACGCTGAACCAGTGTTGCCAGGCTAGGCGCACCGTCAGGCCGAGGACCACGGTGATAAACACCGGGCGAATGAATTTGGCGCCGCCGCTGATTGCGCTGCGTGCGCCAAAGAACGCGCCACACATTACCGAGAAGCCCATCGCCAGGCCGACGATCCAGTCCACCGAGCCATTGAAGATAAACACCGACAGCGCCGCTGCGTTGCTGACGAAGTTCATGCTGCGCGCCACGCCGCTGGCTTTGACCAGGTCGATGGGGTGCAGCAGCATCGTGCTGACTGTCCAGAACGCACCCGTGCCGGGGCCGGCCACGCCGTCGTAGAAGCCCAGGCCGAAGCCTTGGGTCGATTGCCATTTCTTCTTGATCGGTGCATCGGCGTCCAGCGGCGCCTTGGGCGTGCCGCCAAACAGCAAATACACACCACAGGCGAACACGATCACCGGGAGCATTTTGTTCAGGGTTTCGGCGGGCAGGTAGTGGGCGACCACGGCACCCGCCAATGCGCCGACCAGCGTGCCGACAATGGCGTGTACCCATTGGCGCGGGTGGAACAGCTTGCGCCGGTAGAAGGTAAAGCTGGCGGTGGCGGAGCCGAAGGTCGAGCTGAGCTTGTTGGTGCCCAGCACCAGGTGCGGTGGCATGCCGGCGGTGAGCAATGCCGGTGTGGTGAGCAGGCCGCCGCCGCCGGCGATGGCGTCGATAAAGCCGGCAACAAAGGCCACGCAGGCAAGAATGGCGAGGGTGGTCAGGTCAACGCTGAGTTCGAAGGGCATGGGCAGGGCTTATTATTGGCAGGGCGCAGAAAAGGGCTGCGCCAAAGACCGGTATCTTACTTGTATCTTGTTGTTCTACGCGATCCAAATGTGGGAGCTGGCTTGCCTGCGATAGCGGTAGGGCAGGCCCAACTGCTGTAACTGACCCGACGCCATCGCAGGCAAGCCAGCTCCCACCTTTAAACCGTGCCCGCCTGGCTGTGATCGTTCCCACGCTCTGCGTGGGAATGCCGCCTCTGACGCTCTGCGTCTGCTCTGGATCTTCAGCTGTGACGTTTGTCCAGCCACTCCAACGCCGTGCGCCACACACAAATCCCCAGAAAATACGCCGACATCACCGACCACAACCCAAACGTCCATGGGTTGGTATTGGGGTAGTCCACCACCATCAAAAAGCTGCACAGCAACCAGATGGTGGTCACGGCGATGTTGATCGGCATAAAGCGCTTGACCCGGAAGGGGTGCAGAAACTTCATCGGTGTCACGGTCAGCAGCGCCAGGCCGATCACTGTGGCCAAGGTCACCCAGGCGTCCGGCTGGATGATGTAAACGCACAAGGCCACCACATTCCAGGCCGCGGGAAAGCCGACAAAATAGTTGTCCTTGCTCTTCATGTTCACATTGCAGAAGCAGAACAGCGACGACACCAGGATCACCGACACGGTAAACAGGTGGGTAAAGTCCGGCAGGTCGATATAGCGGTAGATAAACAACGCCGGAATAAACACATAGGTCAGGTAGTCAATCACCAGGTCCAGCACCGAGCCATCAAAGCTGGGCAGTACCGTGCTGACATTCACCCGTCGCGCCAGCGAGCCATCGACGCCATCGACCACCAGCGCCAGGCCCAGCCACAGCAGGCAGGCCTTGGGTGAGTTTTCCAGCAATGCCAGGGTGGCCAGGAACGCCAGCACCACGCCGGTGGCGGTAAAGCCGTGGGCGCCCCAGGCTTTGAGTCTGGCTACATGCAGGGTCGATATCACGGGCGGCTCTCCAAAAGATGAAACAGGGCAGCCGACGACGTAACGCCGTCGAGTCTGGCCAGGGAATGCAGGTATCGACCGGGAAGGAGGGAATAAGGTTCACCGCCCCGGTGTATCACTTAGCGTAGCAAGGGTCAGACGTTTCGGCATCAACCCTGACGGAACACCAATGCCTTCAAACCGCTTTGCGGGTCGACATCGGGAAATTCCGGCGGGTTTTCCAATCGCTGCACAAAGCGCAGGCCCGGTGCTTCGCGGGTTACGCCGTCAATCAGGAAGTCTTCACCGAAGGCCGGGTCGTTCATGCAGGCCAACACCGTGCCGTGGGCTGTGAGCAAATCCGGCAGGCGGCGCAGCACGCGTTGGTAGTCTTTGGTCAGCAGAAAGCTGCCTTTCTGGAACGACGGCGGGTCGATGATCACCAGATCGTAAGGGCCGCTGTTCGTCACCTTGGCCCACGATTTGAACAGGTCGTGGCCCAGGAAGCTGACGTTACTCAGGTCATGACCATTGAGGCGATGGTTGTCGCGCCCGCGACTCAAGGCGCCACGGGCCATGTCCAGGTTTACGACATGGTCGGCGCCGCCTTCGATGGCGGCCACCGAGAAACCACAGGTGTAGGCGAACAGGTTGAGCACGCGCTGGCCCTTGGCCTGTTCGCGCACCCAGTTGCGGCCGTAGCGCATGTCGAGGAACAGGCCGCTGTTCTGTTTTTTACCCAGGTCGATCAGGTAACGCAGGCCGCCTTCGGTAATGGTCAGCTTGTCAACGGCCTCGCCCGAGAGCCATTCGGTGGTGCTTTGCGGCAGGTAGCGGTGTTGCAGGGCAACGGTGTAAGCGCTGAACTGCGTTTGCAGCAGTTGTTTAAGGGCTTCGAGCTGCGCAGGCTCGGGTTCCTTGAACAACGAGACCAGCAGCACGCCCTGCAACCAGTCCACCGTCAGTTGCTCCAGGCCCGGCCAGCAGCGGCCCCGGCCGTGGAACAGGCGCCGGGTTTCACTCGGCGGGTTGGCCAGGGCGGTGAGCAAATGGGCGTGCAGGGTAGCGAGTGCGTCTGGGTTCATCGTTGAGCGTCAGTCGTTGAGCGGGCGGCATTTTAAACACAGTTGCGGTGCTTCGTCGTGTTTGAGCACAACGTGCTGCTAAAAAGATGATTGGCAGTGATTCATGCTCAAAATGCTTGAACCTGCGCTTGATAACAGGCAAAAAATCCTCAGGCACCGACATAAACTGGAAAAAAAGCCCGGAGGTGCCCATGAACGGTTTCGCGAGTGCAGTCAATCACACAGCCCAAGACCCGCAAGAACTGGATGAGTGGCGCGACGCCCTGGCCTCGCTGGTGGCCAATGCCGGGCCAGAACGGGCGCGCCAGATCCTCGACCTGCTGGCCCGCGAAGGCAGCGCTGCGCCCATCGACTGGAAACCGCGCCACGGCACGCCCTATATCAACAGCATCAGTGTTGAGCAGCAACCGGCGTTTCCCGGTGACCTGGCCACCGAAGAACGCATCGCCTCGCTGGTGCGCTGGAACGCCTTGGCCATGGTGGTGCGCGCCAACCAGGCGTATGGCGAACTCGGTGGCCATATCGCCAGTTATGCCAGTGCGGCGGACTTGTTCGAAGTCGGCTTCAATCACTTCTTCCGGGCGCGCAGCGACACCTTCGGTGGCGATCTGGTGTTCTACCAGCCGCATTCCGCACCGGGTATATATGCCCGTGCTTATCTGGAAGGGCGCCTGACGGAAAACGACCTGGCGCACTACCGCCAGGAAATCGGCGGGCCAAAAGCCGGCGCACGCGGCCTTTCCAGCTACCCGCACCCGTGGCTGATGCCGGACTTCTGGCAGTTTCCCACCGGCTCCATGGGCATCGGCCCGATCAGCTCGATTTTCCAGGCGCGCTTCATGCGCTATCTGCAACATCGCGGCTTGCTGGACACCACCGACCGGCACGTCTGGGGTGTGTTCGGCGATGGCGAAATGGACGAGCCGGAAAGCATGTCGGCCCTGACCCTGGCTGCCCGCGAAGGCCTGGACAACCTGACCTGGGTGGTTAACTGCAACCTGCAGCGCCTCGACGGTCCGGTGCGCGGCAACGGGCGCATCATCGACGAACTCGAAGCCTTGTTTGCCGGTGCCGGCTGGAACGTGATCAAGCTGGTGTGGGGCTCGGACTGGGACGCCTTGCTGGCCAAGGACACTGACGGTTCACTGGTGGAAACCTTGTCGAACACCGTCGACGGGCAATTCCAGACCTTTGCCGCCAAAGACGGCGCCTATAACCGCGAGCACTTCTTCGGCCAAAGCGCGTCGCTGGCGGCCCTGGTGGCGGGCATGAGCGACGAGCAAATCGACCGCCTCAAGCGCGGTGGCCACGATATGGTCAAGATCCACGCTGCCTACCATGCCGCGCGCCGGGTAAAAGGCCAGCCCACGGTGATCCTGGCCCAGACCAAAAAGGGCTTCGGCATGGGCGAAGCCGGGCAGGGCAAGATGACCACGCACCAGCAGAAGAAGCTCGATCGCGACGCGCTGCTCGCTTTTCGCAATCGCTTCCAGTTGCCGCTCACGGATGCGCAGACCGAATCCTTAAGTTTTTTCAAACCCGCCGAGGACAGCGTTGAACTGCGTTACCTGCATCAACGTCGGCATAAACTCGGCGGTTATGTGCCAAGCCGCAGCCCGCTGGCCGCACCCGTCAGCGTGCCCCCGGTGGCGGGTTACGCCGGGTTCGCCATCGCAGCCGCCGGAAAGGAAATGTCCACCACCATGGCGTCTGTGCGCATGCTCACCAACCTGCTCAAGGACAAGGCTCTCGGCCCGCGCATCGTGCCGATTGTGGCGGATGAAGCGCGTACCTTCGGCATGGCCAACCTGTTCAAGCAGATCGGCATCTATTCCAGTGTTGGGCAACGTTACGAACCGGAAGACATTGGCTCGATCCTCAGCTACCGCGAGGCCACCGACGGGCAAATTCTCGAAGAAGGCATCAGTGAGGCCAGCGCCATCAGTTCCTGGGTGGCGGCGGCCACCAGTTATTCGGTGCATGGGCTGCGCATGTTGCCGTTCTATATCTATTACTCGATGTTCGGCTTCCAGCGCGTCGGCGACCTGATCTGGGCTGCCGCCGACCAGCGCGCCCGTGGTTTCCTGCTCGGCGCCACCGCCGGGCGCACCACCCTGGGCGGCGAAGGCTTGCAGCATCAGGACGGCAGCAGCCACTTGGCAGCCGCGACGGTGCCCAACTGCCGCGCCTACGACCCGGCGTTTGCCGGCGAGTTCGCGGTGATCCTCGACCACGGTATGCGTCAGATGCTGGAGCACGATGTGGACGAGTTCTACTACGTGACCCTGATGAACGAAAACTACCCGCAACCGACGCTGCCGGCAGGCGTGGAGGCGGCGATTATCAAGGGCATGTATCGGTTGCAAGGTGCTGCGGATGCCAAGGTACGCCTGCTGGGTTCCGGCACGCTGGTGCGTGAGGCCCAGGCAGCCGCGCAGTTACTGGAGGAGGATTGGCAGGTGGCGAGCGAGGTGTTCAGCGTGACCAGTTTCAGCGAGCTGGCACGGGATGCGCGAGAGGTGGAGCGCTGGAATCGGTTGCATCCTCAGGATATGAAGCGCTCCAGTCATGTAAATGCATGTTTGCCTAAAGGTGTACCGGTGATTGCGGTGTCCGACTATGTACGGGCGGTGCCGCAGATGATTGCTTCGTATCTGGACAGCAGCTACACGGTGTTGGGCACCGACGGCTTTGGGCGTAGCGATACTCGGGCAGCGTTGCGTGATTTCTTTGAGGTGGATCGCTATCACATTGTGCTGGCGGCGCTGACGGCGTTGGTGGAGCAGGGCCGTCTGGAACCCGAGGTTTGTCAGCAGGCGATCGAGCGGTATGGCGTGCAGGCGGAGCGCGAGCCTTCCTGGACCTCATGAACCCCTGTTAAGCCTGCTGCCTCAGTGAGCTGATGATGAATGCATGCAGGCTATCAACCGCTTCAGACCCGCGCGAGGCCCGGCTTCGCAGGATTGAAACCTCCATGGGTTCAATCCTGCCCAAGCCGTGCTCGCTGCCCAGAACCTGAAGCGATGCCTGCACGGTACATTGGGTGATTGCGGCAATCGCCAGCCCACCTTCAACGGCGGCTAGTTGGCCGGCAAGGCTGGAGCTGTTGTAAACCACCTTGAATTCACGTCCCTTTTGGCTCAGTGAGTTCACCGCATAACGTCTGGCCAGGCTTGCACTTTCGTAGACGGCGATAGGTAGCGGATCGCGCCTCCACAGTTCGAACTGGGGCGAACCGACCCATACCATGGGTTCCTTGAACAGAAAAGTGCCGCTTTGAGGGGCGTCACGCGACACGAGTGCAAGATCAAGGTCGCCGTTGCGCACACGCGGGATGAGTGCGGCCGACTGTTCGCAAGTCAGTTCTATTTCCACACCCGAATAGCGCGGCAAAAAACGCTTGAGCACCGGCGTGAGATACATCGCCGCGTAGTCTTCCGCAACGCCAAGGCGGATGCGTCCGGTCAATTCTTCACCGTGAAAGGCCGCTTGGGTCTCGGCGTGCAGTGCGAGCAGGCGCCGGGCGTAGCCCAGCAGTAACTGACCGTCCGCCGTCAGTTGAAGGTGACGCGGGCCACGGCTCAACAACTGCCGCCCCAGCGCTGTCTCCAGTTTTTTCATTTGCATGCTGACGGCGGACTGCGAGCGGTTGACCTCATGGGCCGCGCCAGAGAGCGAGCCGGCATCCACCACGGCCACAAAGCATTTGAGCCAATCGATCTGCAAATTGCTGGCAGGCATCCAGGTGACCTCTATTCGTTAATCGAATGGCTGTGACGTAAATTATGCGCTTTTCAAGAGGTTTGTTCACCCGCAAAATCCTCGCCTCAACCCCTGCCTGCTGGATTTGACCATGCCATTCGACACCTGGTTGCTCTACCTGGTTACCTGCTGCGGCATCGCTATAGTGCCAGGGCCCAATGCGTTATTAGTGCTGACCCATGGCGCCATTCACGGGCGTCGCAAAACACTCTTCACGATTTCGGGCGGCGTGCTCGGTTTTGCCGTGGTGTTGTCGTTTTGCGCTTTAGGCTTGGGGGCACTGATCCAGGCGTCTGCCACCTGGTTCACGGCACTGAAGGTGGTTGGCGGGCTGTACCTGATCTGGCTGGGGTTTGGGTTGTGGCGCTCGGCGCCTGTGAGTCTTGAGGCAGCCGTTACGACCAGCCTGCGAAGCTGGTCGCTGTTTCCCCAAGCGCTGGTATCGGCGATTTCAAACCCCAAGGCGCTGCTGCTGTTCACCGCCTTCATTCCACCTTTTCTGGACCCACACCGAAGCCTCATCGCGCAGACGGCAGCTATTGCGCTGACCTACGCCGTGGTGGAGTTTGTTGTTGAATATCTGGTGGCCAGCGCAGCACATCGGGTCAGGCCCTGGTTAGCCCGAACCGGACGCCGATTCAATAAAGTCTGCGGTGGTTTTTTTGTGCTGTTCGGGTTAGCGCTGCCTGTCCATAGCTGACGGCAAGTCTAGAAGGTGGCGATCAGTGCTGGCCCAAAGGCTTCTTTCAAAAAGCCCGGCGCGATATAGCGTTCGTAATGCGCCTCGGACAGCAGGAAAAACTCGCGGTCAATCGCATCACGCAAATCCGCCAGGTGACGCTCGCGAAACTCCGGCAGCAACGCCAGCCCATACGCGTCCAGCTTGGAAATCACCCGCGCGCCCCGGGCAATCAACTGGTACGCCCAGCAGTACGGCGACTGGTGTGGCATAAAGCGAATTTTGCGGGTTTCAAGTTGCTGGCGCAAAAGCTTGGGGTCAAACACTTCCAACTTGCTGGCCATCACCTGCACCAGCAACTGCTCCAGGCGCAGCCACACCGCCTGCTTTTCGTCGGCGTTGTAGCCATTCCACTGGATGACTTCATGGTGATAACGCTTGCAGCCCCGGCAGACCAGGTCGCCGTAAACGGTGGAGCACAGGCCGACGCAGGGCGTTTTGATGGTTTGGTTGGGCATAAAGTTTGTACGCAAGTCTAAAAAATACCGCTAACCCATGTGGGAGCGGGCTTGCCCGCGATAGCTGAGTGTCAGCCAATATATGCTTAACTGACCCGCCGCCATCGCGGGCAAGCCCGCTCCTACATTTTTAATCCCAGCTCAGCGCGCCGCCAGTCTGGTACTCGATCACACGGGTTTCGAAGAAGTTTTTCTCTTTCTTCAAGTCCATGATCTCGCTCATCCACGGGAACGGGTTAGTCGTCCCTGGGTACTCTTCTTTCAGGCCGATCTGCGACAGACGACGATTCGCGATGAACTTAAGGTAATCCTCCATCATCGCCGCATTCATGCCCAACACCCCACGCGGCATGGTATCCCGCGCATATTCAATCTCCAGCTGCGTCCCCTGCAAAATCATCTGGGTCGCTTCTTCCTTCATCTCGGCATCCCACAAATGCGGGTTTTCGATTTTGATCTGGTTGATCACATCGATACCGAAGTTCAGGTGCATCGACTCATCGCGCAGGATGTACTGGAACTGCTCGGCCACGCCGGTCATTTTGTTGCGACGGCCCATGGACAGGATCTGGGTGAAACCGCAGTAGAAGAAGATGCCTTCCAGGACGCAGTAGTAGGCGACCAGGTTGCGCAGCAGTTCTTTGTCGGTTTCGACGGTGCCGGTTTCGAACTTCGGATCGGAGATCGAACGGGTGTATTTCAGGCCCCAGGCGGCTTTTTTGGCGACCGATGGGATCTCGTGGTACATGTTGAAGATCTCGCCTTCATCCATGGCCAGGGATTCGATGCAGTACTGGTAGGCGTGGGTGTGGATCGCTTCTTCGAAGGCCTGGCGCAGGATGTACTGGCGGCACTCCGGGTTGGTGATCAGGCGGTACACGGCCAGGACCAGGTTGTTCGCGACCAACGAATCAGCAGTGGAGAAGAAGCCGAGGTTGCGCATGACGATGCGGCGTTCATCGTCGGTGAGGCCTTCGGGGTTTTTCCACAGGGCGATGTCGGCGGTCATGTTGACCTCTTGCGGCATCCAGTGGTTGGCGCAGCCGTCGAGGTACTTTTGCCAGGCCCAGTCGTACTTGAAGGGTACGAGTTGGTTGAGGTCGGCGCGGCAGTTGATCATGCGCTTTTCGTCAACGGCGACGCGGGCGGCGGAGCCTTCCAGCTCGGCGAGGCCTTCGGCGACGTCGAGTTTGTCCAGGGCGGCCTTGGCGCGGATGATCGCGGCCGAGTCGTTGGCGGTCACGTTGCGCGCTTCCAGAGCAGCAGCGGCGCCGGCACCGTCAAGGCGGTCCATGTTGGCTTCGCTGGCGTGGCCGGCGTTGGCGCCTTTGATCACCGCTGCACCGGTGTCTTCGTTGTCGACTTCATCCCAACTCAACATTGAAATTCTCCTTCCTGGTACTCGAAAAATAGGTTTTTGCAGGCTTCAAGGCATTGAAATACTGCGCAGAGTGTGGTCGGTAAATACCGATACTGCACACTATGTAGTGGTGATTTGTGTTTGTGGGCACACTATATGGTGTGTAACAAAACAGGTCAACGCACAAGATGTGCGGTCTTGGGTCGCGGCACATCGCCGGTTGAGCTATAAAACCTGGGTTCATTGGCTGCCGGTGGAATTTCAAGGGAATGAAAAACGTACTGATCCGATCCGCCCTGCTGGACGACGCGCAAAGCATCTTCGAGGTGCATAAGCATTCCGTCGAAAACCTCTGCACGGGCGACTACGGCCCCGAGCAGATCGCCATGTGGCTCAACGGCCGCTCACCCGCCACCTACCGCGAGGCCATTGCTGCCGGCAACCTGTGGCTGGCACACACCGACAGGCTGCAGGGTTTTATCGAAATCGACGGCCATGAAATCAGCAAACTGTTTGTGCGCGGCGATGCCGCCGGGCAGGGCATTGGTGCGCGCCTGCTCAATGAGGCCTTGCAGCGCATCAAGAACGCCGGCCATGCCAAGGCCTGCCTGGAAGCGACCCTCAACGCCGAAAACTTCTATGCCGCCTTCGGGTTTCGCAAGGTCGGCGAGGGCACCTTCAGTCGGGGCAACAGCCCGGTGTCCATCGAGATTATCAAGATGGAGCTCGCGCTGTAGCGGGGGCATGATAAAAACTCACAGCCCCATGACTTTTAATGGTTACGGGCGCTTTTGCCGTCAGTGCTAAAAATTCGCCAACCAGCTCCCCATAACAACAATGAGCGTTTGCGAAAATGAAAGCACTTGATCTGTACATCGGCGAAGGCTTCGAAGGCCCAGGCGTCAATGCTGCCCACATCAATATTCTGATCGGCCCCCGCAACGGCCCTGCCGGCCAAGCGTTCGCCAACAGCCTGGCGTCCCCAAGCCAGGGCCATTGCCCATTTATGGTGATTGCCCAGCCGAATATCCCGGTCAAACCCATGACCCTCTACGTCAACAAAGCCGCGATCGGCAGCGACCTGCACGGCAACGCCACCTGGGGCGCGTCCCAGGCCGGCATCGCCAAGGCGGTGCTCGAAGCCTTGCTGGATGGCACCTTGCCGCCGGAAGCCGAAGACGAGTGGGCAATTGTCACTGCCAACTGGGTCAACCCGGGCTGCGACGACCTCGATGCGGTCTACCTGAACAACTACAACGCCTGCCGCACCGCCATCCGCGCGGCCCTCAATGGCACGCCGTACACCGCGCAACTGGCTGATGTGGTCAACCACATCAGCAACCCTTTCTACACGCCAAAGGCCTGAGGAGACTGCCATGCAATACATTCGTTTGGGCAACTCCGGCTTGCAAGTCTCGCGTCTGTGCCTGGGCACCATGAACATGGGCACCCCGGACTGGAAACCGTGGATTTTCGATGAAAAGCAAAGCGAGCCGATCGTCGCCCACGCCCTGGACAACGGGGTTAACTTCATCGATCTGGCCGACTTCTATTCCGCAGGCGTCGGCGAAGAAGTGGTGGGGCGCATCCTCAAGCGCGTGGCACGGCGTGAAGACATTGTGGTCACCACCAAGGTCGGCTACGGCACCCGCAGTGGCATCAATGCCAGCGGCCACTCGCGCAAGCACATCATGGACAGCATTGACGCATCCCTCAGCCGTCTGGGCATGGATTACGTCGACGTGTTCATGCTGCATTACTTCGATGTGAACACCCCGGTCGAAGAAACCATGGCGGCGATGAACGACATCGTGCGTTCCGGCAAGGCTCGCTACATCGGCGTGTCGACCATGCTCACCGGTCAACTGGCGAAAATCCTCATGGCCTGCGAACGCAATGGTTGGGTCAAGCCGATCAATATGCAGCTGCAACTGAACTGCGCCTACCGCGAAGAAGAGCGCGAGATGATCCCGTTCTGCCGCGACCAGGGCCTGGGCGTCTCGGTGTTCAGCCCGCTGGCCCGTGGCCTGTTGACCGGCGAAGTGCAGTCGACGCGCAACCAGACCGACTTTTTCACCCAGCAGATGTACAGCGACCAGGCCTCGTTCGACATCGCCCATTCGGTTCAGCGTGTGGCACGTGCCCGTGGTGTGTCCAATGCACAGATCGCCCAGGCCTGGGTCGCCAACCACCCAGGCGTCGACGTGATGCTGGTGGGCGCCGACACCACCGCGCAGTTCGACAGCGCGCTGGCGGCCTTGGACACCCAGCTCGACGCCGAAGAACTGCACGAGCTGGAACGCAATTACACGCCGTGCGACGTGATCAATGATTACACCGCCGGCAAGCGCATCCTGCGCGCGGCCCGCCCGGGCCTGGACCGTTTCAACCTGATCGAGGCCGTGGCATGAACCCGCTGATCCGTACTGGCAACTACATCGATGGCCAATGGTCCAGCGGTGGGCCGAGTTATCCGGTGGTCAACCCGGCCAATGGCGCGCTGATCGTTGAGGTGCAACGCGCTGGCGCTGAAGAAACCAACCTGGCCATCGACGCCGCCAACCGCGCACTGCCGGCCTGGCGCAAGCTCACCGCCAAGGAACGCAGCCAGCGCCTCAAGCGCTGGAGCGAGTTGATGCTCAGCAATCAGAAAGACCTGGCCCGGCTGCTGAGTCTGGAGCAGGGTAAACCTTTGGCCGAAGCCATGGGCGAAGTGGTCTACGCCGCCAGCTTTCTGGAGTGGTTTGGTGAAGAGGCCAAGCGTGCCTATGGTGATGTGATACCGACCCACAAGGCCGACGCGCGCATTATCGTGACCAAGGAAGCCATTGGCGTGGTCGCGGCGATCACGCCGTGGAACTTCCCGCTGGCCATGGTCACCCGCAAGGTCGGCCCGGCGTTGGCGGCCGGTTGCACGATGATTCTCAAACCATCGGAAGAAACGCCGCTGTCGGCGTTTGCCCTCGCGGTACTGGCCGAGCAGGCGGGCATTCCGGCCGGGGTGTTCAATATTGTCTCCGGCGATGCGGTGGCCATCGGCGGCGCGCTGCAAGCTTCCAGCGTAGTGCGCAAGCTGTCATTCACCGGCTCCACGCGCATCGGCAAACTGCTGATGCGCCAGGCCGCCGACACGCTGAAAAAAGTCTCGCTGGAACTGGGCGGCAACGCGCCGTTTATCGTGTTCGACGACGTCGATCTGGACGCTGCCGTCAAAGGCGCCATGGCGTCCAAGTTCCGCAACACCGGGCAGACCTGCGTGTGCGTCAACCGTTTCTTTATCCAGGACAGCGTTTACGACGCCTTCACGCGCAAACTGGCCGAAGCCGTCAGCACCATGCGTGTGGGCAGTGCGCTGGACGGCGACACCGAGCAAGGCCCGCTGATCAATGCGGCGGCCTTGGCCAAGGTTGAAGCGCATGTGGGCGATGCGCTGGAGAAGGGCGCCAAACTGCTCTGCGGCGGCCGTCGCCATGCATTGGGCGGCACCTTTTTCGAACCGACCATTCTCACCGAAGCCCATGGCGACATGCTGATCGCCCAGGAAGAGACCTTTGGCCCGGTGGCCGCGTGCTTCCGTTTCAAGGATGAAGCCGAAGTGCTGCAACGCGCCAATGACACGCCGTTCGGCTTGTCCGCCTACTTCTACAGTCGCGATATCGGCCGCGTGTGGCGCATGGCCGAAGGCCTGGAAGCGGGCATGGTCGGCATCAACGAAGGGATCATCTCCACCGAGGTTGCGCCGTTTGGTGGGATCAAGGAATCAGGCCTGGGCCGTGAAGGCTCCAAGTATGGGCTGGATGATTACCTGGAGATCAAATACCTGTTGATGGGAGGGCTGTAAGACCACGCAGTCCAAATGTGGGAGCTGGCTTGCCTGCGATAGCGGTGGGTCAGTTCCCGATCATTTAGCTGATCCACCGCTATCGCAGGCAAGCCAGCTCCCACATAGAGCAATTATTCGGCATAAGCCCGCTGTTACTCCGTCAAGAACAACAAAATGGAGAACACCATGACCGCTCAACCCGTCAAAATCGACGACCTGCCCATCGGCCGTTTTCACCTGAAAATCGCCGGCCTCACCTTCGGCGCGCATTTCACCGACGGCTATATCCTTGGCCTGATCGGTATCGCTTTCACCCTGCTCAGCCCACAGATGCAATTGGATGCCTTCTGGCAAGGCCTCATCGGCGCTTCGGCGCTGATCGGGCTGTTTGTGGGCAGCCTGTTTTTCGGCTGGATTTCCGACAGCCTCGGCCGGCAGAAAATCTTCCTGGTCAGCTTTGTACTGATTACCGTCGCGTCAGTGATGCAGTTCTACGCTGAAACGGCCATGGGCCTGTTGCTGTGCCGCATCCTCATCGGCATTGGCCTGGGCGGTGATTTCAGCGTGGGTCACGCCATGCTCGCCGAGTTCGCGCCGAAGAAGCATCGCGGCGTGTTGCTCGGCTCCTTCAGCGTGGTCTGGACCGTTGGTTATGTGGCGGCAACCTTTGTCGGTACCGCGATGCTCAGCCTCGGCGACGACGCCTGGCGCTGGATGCTGGCGTCGTCGGCGATTCCGGCCGGGTTGATCCTGATCGCCCGAATCGGCACACCGGAATCACCGCGTTGGCTGGTCAACCGTGGGCGCATCGCCGAGGCCCGTGCCATCGTCAAAAAGCACTTGGGCGAGCATGTGGTGTTGGATGAAGAACCGCCGACGCAGACCCGTTCCGGTTATGGCGTGTTGTTCAGTCGTGAGTACCGTAAGCGCACCGCGTTCAATTGCCTGTTTTTTGTCTGCATCGTGATGCCGTATTTCGCGATCTATACGTTTCTGCCATCGATCTTGCAGAAGATGGGGTTGTCCCAGGGGTTCGGTACTGAGTTGCTGCTTAACCTGTTGCTGATTGTCGGTGCATTGATAGGTATTTGGTGCACGGTGAAGTTTTCGCGGCGGGGCTTCCTTATCAACTCATTCATCATCCTCGCGGCGGCGTTGTTTTTACTCGCTGTGTTGCCAGGGAGTATGGCGTGGTTGATGGTGCTGACCTTTGGTGTGTTCACGCTGGTGTTGTCGGCGGTGAGCAACTTGGTTGGCGTGTTCCCGGCCGAAAGCTTTCCTACCGAAGTGCGTGCCAGCGGGATTGGCCTGGCGACAGCGGTAAGCCGGTTGGGGTCGGCGATCAGCACGTTTTTGCTGCCGGTGAGTGTGGCGGGCATTGGCTTGAGCCCGACCATGGGGATTCTCGCGGCTATCCTGATGTTGGGTGCGATCATCTCTTGGGCCTGGGCGCCAGAGACCAAGGCGTTGACCTTGAGCCAGGCGTGCAAAGCCCAAGCGCCGTCGGTGTCAGGGATTGCTGACCTGGCCCAGCCACTGCGTAAACAAGCGAACCTTGGATAAGCCCTGCTTGTCTGCCGCCACATCCAGCCAATAACCATAGGGGCCGATCACTTCCACGGGAGTGATCGGCACTAAACTGCCATTGGCCAATTCACGTTCGATCATCTGCCGGTCGATCACCGCCAGGCCACCGCCGGCCAGGGCGGTATGGATCACCTGGTCCAGAGTGCTGAATTCCAGGCCCTGGCCCGCATCGATGTCGTCTCGGCCCATGGCCGCCAGCCAGTTCTCCCAAACCTTCAAACGCTTACCGTCGTGCAGGATATGCAGCAGTGGGAAACGCCGCAGATCCGGCGGCTGGTCACCTTCGAACAACTCCGGGCTGGCTACGGCGATATGCCGCTCCATCACCAACAGCTCACTGCTGCAATGCGGGTCCGCATGCAGGCCGAAACGAATCCGGCAGTCAATCTCCGCGAGGCTGTCGTGGGTGTTTTGGTGGGTGACACTGAGGTTGATATCCGGGTAGCGCTCGCAAAAGCGCCGCAAGTGCGCCGACAACCAGCGCGTGGCCCAGGTAGGCGGTGCGACCACGCGCAGGCGCTGGCGCAGGTTGGGCACGCGTACGGCTTGCAGGGCGCGCTCGATATGGTCGAAGGCGTCGCTCAGGTGCGGCGAGAGGGCAAAGCCGGCTTCGGTCAGGGACAGGCCCTGGGGCGTGCGAATGAACAGGGCAACGCCGAGGTAGTCTTCCAGTTGCTTGATCTGGCGGCTGACCGCGCCCTGGGTAACGTTGAGGCCCACGGCGGCCTGGCTGAAGCTGCGATGGCGGGCGACTTCTTCGAAGACGCGTAGCATGTTGAGGGCAGGTAGGTGGCGCATGGGTGGAGTCCATACTTGTTATTTTTATGGTGTCTTTGCTGGCCTCATCACAGGCAAGCCCACTCCCAAGCTGGCAACGCATTTCAATGTGGGAGCTGGCTTGCCTGCGATAGCGTCAGTGGCCTATTAGAAGTAGTAACCGATGTTCATGTACAGCTGATTTTCCAACTGATTACTGCCGCCTGCGCCCAAACTCTGGGTGTAGCTGCTGCCGCCAATGTACGGGTCGTTCTTGCCGATCAGCCACTCCGTCGCTACCCATAATTTACTGACCGAAAACGATGTACCCAGGATCAGTCGCTGTGAGGTTTTGAAGTCATTGTCAGACTTGTCAAAGGCACTGTAGTTGGCATACAGCTTCACACCGCTGATCTGATCGAACAGGTACTTGCCGCCCACGTCGTAACTCAAATCCGCCACATACAAGTTGCCGCGACTGGCGACGTTGAAGGTGCCGTCATACCCGCCCAGCGTCACCACGCCGTCGGTGCCTTCGTTGCGCGGCGACATTTGCTGGCGTGCCGCCTGCAGTTGCACACCCCACGGGCCGTTCTTGCCCAGGTAGTGAATGGCCACGGCGTTGCGGCGGCCGTCGTTGCCGGTGTCTTTGTTCTCCAGGGTCGAGGTCAAGCCGGAGAGGCCGACTTCGGATTTCCAGTTACCCAGGTCCATAGCCTTGGCCACGCGTACCACCACGGTGTTGCGTTCCTGGTTGTTGCTGCCGTCGGCCACGTAGCTGTCGGCTTCGGAGACCACGCTGGAATAGGTCACGCCTTTGCTGGTGCCTTTACCTTGCCACGCCGGCCGCAGGTAGTAACCGGCCTGAATATTCCAGTCACCGCTTTGCTGGATGTATTTGGCGCCGACCTGTTGCACGTCTTCCAGACCAATCACATTGCCCAGGGTTTCGTAGAAGGTGCTGCCGAAATAGGGCTGCAAGCCGAACGGCACGGTGTTCAGACCCACTTGCACTTGCTGGTCGGGATTGAACTTGTAGCCCACCCACGCGAATTTGGCGAACTGGATATCACCGTAGTTCTTGGTGTACTGGTACGGGTACGAACGCCCGTAGAAGCGGTACTGCGCTTCACCGATCCAGGTGTCGGAGTTGTACTTGGCGCTGAGGAACGCGGTGTCGAGGCCGAACTTCTGGATGCCACGATCCGGGTCATAGTCCCAGCGCGCGCGTACGGCGCCCCCGAGGTCGAGGTTGTCGGTGACCTGGATGGCCATGGCAGGCGCCGCGAGGGTGCCGAGCACGGGGACCAGGGCAATAAAACGTAGGGTTGGTCGCATGGTTTTACTCTCGTTATTAGTTATTTTTGGCAACAGCAGCCCGTTGCCGCAGCGGACGCTGCGACGCAGGGAAAGGGAAAACTCAGTGAGCCGCGGGGCGGATCAACCTCAATGGCGGCCCGGCAGCCGGTAATTGCGTGGCGCCCGGTGCGGCGGCAAGCAGCGCCTGGGTGTAGCTGTTCTGGGGCCGCAACAGCACCTGTTCGGCGCTGCCGTATTCGACCACCTCACCCTGGCGCATTACGGCGATGTGGTCGCTGATCTGCGCCGCCACGCGCAGGTCGTGGGTAATAAACAGGATGCTCAGGTTGAGTTGCTTTTGCAGATCGGCCAGCAGCTCCAGCACCTGCTTTTGCACCGACACATCCAGCGCCGAGACGCTTTCATCGGCGATCAACACTTCCGGGCGCATGGCCAGAGCGCGGGCGATGCCGATGCGCTGGCGCTGGCCACCGGAAAACTGCCGGGGTTTGCGCTTGAGCGCATCGCGCTTGAGGCCCACTTGTTCAAGCAAATCACCGGCCTCGGCCCAGGCGTCCTTGGCCGATAAACCACGCAGTTGCGCAGCACGGGCAATGATGTCGCCGACTCGATGGCGCGGGTTGAGCGACCCATACGGGTCCTGGAAGATCATTTGGATGCGCCGCCGATTGGCCGCCAACGCTGAGCCGCGCAAGGCCAGGAAGTCCGTATCACCGACCCATACATGCCCGCTGTCGCTGTCCACCAGGCGGATTGCAGCCTTGACCAGCGTGCTTTTCCCCGAGCCGGACTCGCCGACAATCGCCAGTGTTTTGCCGCGTGGCAGGTTCAGCGATACGTTACGCAAGGCCGCGACCGAGCTGCCGCCGACGGTGTAGGTCTTGGTCAGGTTCTCGATGCGCAGCGCCAGCTCGCCGTCGGCACTGGGTGTGTGCAGTTCAGGATGCAGCGCCGGCACCGCCGCGATCAACTTGCGGGTGTAGGCGTGGGCCGGGGCGTTGAGCACCTGGTCGCGCTCGCCGATTTCCACCAGGCGGCCGCCTTCCATCACCGCAATACGGTCGGCAATCTGCGCTACCACCCCGAAGTCGTGGGTGATAAACAAAATGCCATGCTGGCCGCGCCCGCGCAGGTCGCGCACCAGCTTTAACACCTGAGCCTGGGTGGTGACGTCGAGGGCGGTGGTCGGTTCGTCGGCGATCAGTAAGTCGGGGTTCATCGCCAAGGCCATGGCGATCACTACCCGCTGGCATTGGCCGCCGGAGAGTTGATGGGGAAAGCTGTTGGCGATGCGCGGCGGGTCGGGCAACTGGGTGGATTCCAGCAGTGCGAGCATGCGTTCGCGGCGTTCGCGCTGGGGCATCTGCGGCGCATGGATATCGAAGATTTCTTCGACTTGCTTGCCGATCCGGATCGCCGGGTTCAACGCTGCCATGGGCTCCTGGAAAATCATCGCGATACGGTTGCCGCGCAGCTGGCGCAGGCGGGTTTCGTCGAGGCTGCAAATATCATCGCCAAGAAAGTCGATCACCCCACCGGCGTGGCGCAAGCCTTTGGCGTAGTCGCCCATAATCGCCGCCGACAGCACCGATTTGCCGGAGCCGGATTCGCCGATCACACAGAGGATTTCGCCCTTGCGTACCTCCAGGCTGATGCCTTGCACGGCATGGCTGCGGTCTGCGCCGACAGGCAGTTCAATCGAGAGGTTTTGCACGCGCAATACAGGTTGTGGGTTCATGCTCAATTCCTTGCGCCTTGCTGGGCGTTTTCATCCAGGCCGTCCGCCAGCAGGCTCAAGCCCAGCATCAGGGTGGAGATGGCAATGCACGGGAAGATCACCAGGTGCGGGAAGGCGATGGCCATGGCGCGGCCGTCGTTGATCATGCCGCCCCAGTCGGGTGTGGGCGGCGGCAGGCCGAGGCCGAGAAAACCCAGGGCGCCGATCATGATCGCGGTGTAACCGATGCGCAGGCAAAAATCCACGATCAACGGGCCACCGCAGTTGGGCAAAATCTCCACCAGCATGATGCGCAGCGAGCCTTCGCCCTGGGTGATTGCACTGAGCACGTAGTCGCGCGAGCGAATATCGATGGTCAGCGCACGCATGATGCGAAAGATCGCTGGCGCACTGGTAAACGTCACCGCAATCAGGATGTTCAGCGCCGAGGCGCCGAGGGCAATGATGATCACGATGTACAACACCAGCACCGGGAACGACAGCACGGTGTCGGCCACATACGACAGCAGCGCGTCGACCCAGCCGTTGAAGTAACCGGCACACAGGCCCATGGCGATACCGACGGCGAACGCCGTGAGCGTGGCCAGGATCGACCAGAACAGCACCGTGCGGGTGCCCCAGATCAGCCGCGAGAGGATGTCGCGACCGATCATGTCAGTGCCCAGCAGGAAGCTCTGGCCGTTGTCGCCGGTGGTCATTGGCGTGAGCAATGGGGTGAAGCTTTCCAGTGGGTCATGGGGCGCGAGCCAAGGCGCGAACACTGCGATGAGCACCCAGCCGCCGACCAGCAACAGGCCGAGCAAGGCCAAGGGATGCTTAAACGCTTGCAGACGATTCATTGGGCTGCTCCCCCAAGGCTGCGCAGGGTGATGCGCGGGTTGAGCCAGGTGTAGGCCAGATCCGAGAAGATCTTGGTGATGCCCACCACCACGGCGCTGACCATCGCGCAGGCTTCGATCAGGTACACGTCATGGTTCAGCGATGCGGTGTAGAGCAGCGAACCGAAGCCCTTGTAGGCGAAGAACACCTCGACCACGATCACGTTGGACAGCAGCCACGGGATGTAGAGCATGATCACCGTGATCGGCGCGATCAGTACGTTACGCAGGGCATGGCGTACCACGATGCGCGCGGTGGAGGCGCCTTTGAGCCGCGCGGTGCGGATGTAGGGCGACTGCATCACTTCGACCATCGACGCCCGGGTGATCCGCGCCAGGTAGCCGATGCCGAACAGGCACAGCACCATCAACGGCAACACCAGTTGCACGGCGCTGAAACCATCGCTCATGCTGCTCACGCCTGGCAGCCAGTTGAGCCAGAACACAAAGATCGCCGAGACGAACACTGCACTGGCAAAGTCGGGGATCGAGGTGGTGACGATCGACAGGAACGACACCAGCCGGTCCAGCAGCGAACCCTGGCGAATGCCGGCGAGAATGCCTAAGGTCAACGCCACGGGCACCATCACCAGCAGGGCCAGGCCGGCCAGGGTGAGGGTTTGCGCCAGGTTGGGCAGCAGCAGTTTGATCACCGATTCGCGAAAATACACCGAGGTGCCCCAGTCGCCGCTGACAAAGTCCTTGAGCCACAACAGATAACGCCACACAAAGGGTTGGGTGTAGCCATGTTCCACCAGCCACGCCGCACGCTGGTCTGCGGCGGAGTAGGGGCCGAGGACGTTGATGGCGACGTCCTCGATGTTAAGTTCCAGGGCCAGGAACACGATCAAGGACACTGACAGCAAGGTCGCCAGCAGCGCCAGTAGTTTGCGCAATAGAAAATGAGCCATGGGTGCATGCTCCGACGAAGGTTGGAATGCCTGCCCATGTGGGCAGGAAACGCGCGCCTTGACTCAGGCGCTCAGCCACACGTTCCCCATGGGGTAAAAGTCGGAAGGATGCACCTCAAAGCCCTGGACTTTTTTGCTCACGGCGGTGAACTTGTCGCCCCAGAACGGCTGCACGATCACGCAGGCGTCCTGCAAAATCTGCTCGACGCTTTGCATCGCCACCGCGCGTTGCTTGGGGTCGATGATGCCCATGGCCTTGTCCAGCGCGGCGTCGAACGCCGGGTCGCTGTAGTGGCTTTCGTTCCAGGCGCCGCCGCCACGATAGGCCAGCTCCAGGGACATCACGCCCAGTGGGCGATGGGCCCAGTAGGTGAGACTGAACGCGGCTTTGTCCCAGATTGGCCAGTATTGAGCGGCAGGTATCACCTTGAGGTTGAGGCGAATCCCGGCTTCCAGGCAGTTCTGTTGCAGGATCTGCGCGCAGTCCTGCTCATAACGGCCCTGGGTGTTGCCGACGATCAAGTCGATGTCCAGACCGTTGGGGAAACCGGCGTCGGCCAGCAGCTTTTTTGCCGCCGCCACGTCGCGCTCGCGCTTGGGCAACGGGAAATATTCGGGGTGAGAGGGGGCCACATGGTGGTCTTCGCCCAAGGTGCCCATGCCGCGATAGGCGATCTTGAGCATCTGCGCGTTATCAGCGCACAGCACCACGGCTTTGCGGATGCGCAGGTCGGTGAAGGGCTTCTGGTCGCAGGCCATGCGCATCACCACGGTTTGCGCGGATTTGCAGGTCAGCAACTGCGCGCCCGGCAGGCGCTTGGCCAGGTCCAGCTCGGCCACCGTCACCCGGTACAGCACGTCGACTTGCCCGGCTTGCAGTGCGGCAAGGTGGGTAGACACGTCGGTGCCCATGTCGATGTAACGCAGCTCGTCGAGGTTGGCGGGTTTGCCCCAATAATCGGCGCGCTTGGCGAAGGTCGCCTGCTTGTTCACTGCGAACGCCACCAGCTTGAACGGCCCGGTGGCCAGCGGGTTCTTGGACCAGTCGTCGCCGGCCTTGAAGCTGCGGTGCACGATGGCGCACGTGAAGGCGTTGAGCATTTCCGGAATCGCCAGGATCGGCCGTTTCAGTTGCAGGCGGAACTGGTAGTCGCTGACTTTTTCGAAGGCTTTGATGTCCTGGAACGCGGTGCGGTTGACCGACTTGGAGTCGGCAGCGATCCAGCGTTCGATGTTGTGCTGCACGTCGTCGACGTTGAAGCTGTCACCGTTGCTCCATTTCACGTCCTGGCGCAGGTTGAAGGTCCAGGTGGTGAGGTCGTCGGACGGGCTCCAGCTTTCTGCCAGGTACGGGTGGGTGATGTTGTCGGCGTCGACCCAGGTCAGGTACTCCAGCGAATTGCGCAACAGGTTCGAGGCTTCGATCCAGGTGATCAGCATCGGGTCCTGGATTTCCTGGATCGCGCAGGCAAAGCGCAGG
The DNA here is from genome assembly GCF_021605825.1 of Pseudomonas sp. PA-6-3C. NCBI lineage: Bacteria > Pseudomonadati > Pseudomonadota > Gammaproteobacteria > Pseudomonadales > Pseudomonadaceae > Pseudomonas > Pseudomonas sp. PA-6-3C. The sequence goes on along the minus strand of NZ_WKDV01000012.1, from coordinate 97,243 downwards.
CTGCCGCCCTGGCGGGCCGGTGTGGCGTCGGCGGCCTGGGCGTCGCTGCCCAGTAAAGCAGAGCCCAGAAAGGTGTTGGCGCTGGCGACGGTGACGCCCAATAGCGCGGCGGTGCGCAGGAACTGGCGGCGGTTGATTTCAGCGCTTTTAACTTGCACACACAGGTCATTGATGGCTGGATGCGGCGGGGCGCCGTCCAGGGTAGTCAAGTCTTTCATAAGCCTCTCCGGTACTTGCGAATATGCGTTTTTGTTGAACCGCAAGGGTCAGTGGCAAGCGCAGCAACGGCGCAGCACGAACCGCTGTGAAACCGGCAGAAGAACAAGGCGCAACGAAGTCAGAAGGCGGGCAATGGGATAGGACATAGGGGCAGCTCTCATGTTGTTTTTATTAGAGATGCCCGCAGTTTTGTCATTTGCGCAAAGATGGACAAACGACAAATTCTGCGCAGTAACCTTCTATAAATGCATGTTACGGATCCTTCCCAAGGCCACCTCTCGAGCTAGACGTGTTCAGCGTGGCAACAGGCGCGGGTCGAACGGGTAATCAGAGAGCAACTCGATACCGTGTTCGTGGATATAGATCTGTTCTTCGAGCTTCACGCCTTCGCCGCCGTCATCGTGGCCGATGTAGCTTTCCACGCAGATGGTCATGCCGGCTTCGAACACGCCGTCATAGCCCAGCGCGTCGATGTCTTCGCGGTGTACCACGTAAGGGTATTCACCGGTCATGCCAACCCCGTGCGCCAGGGCGAAGTAGCGGTTGTTTTTGTAATGTTCGGGAATTTTCCAGGCCATCTCGGCGTACTCCTTGAAGCTGCGCCCGGCCTTGAGCATTTCTACGTTGGTCTGCACTTGCTCGTAGGCGAGTTTGTACAGTTCCTGTTGCTTGGCGGTGGCGGCCTGGTCGCCACAGAGAAAGGTGCGCGAAAAGTCGGCGTAGTAGCCGAAGCGCCCGACCACGTCGGTGTCCAGCGCGACCAGATCACCGGCTTCAATAGGCCGCGTGCTGCACTCTTGGAACCACGGGTTAGTGCGTGGGCCGGAGGACAGCAGGCGAGTCTCGACGTAATCACCATCGGTGGCGATCACATGCTGGTGCAGATGCGACCACAGTTCGTTCTCGCTGATGCCCGGCACCAGTTTACTTTCCATCAGGCGCACACCCGTTTCAGTGGCGCGCAGGCTGGCGCGGATCATTTTCAGTTCGTTGGGCACCTTGATGCAGCGCGCACGCTCCAGCGGTTCCTGGGCGTCAAACACTTGGTAACCCAGCCGTTGCAGTTCGAACGCGGCGGCCGAGGTGGCGCTTTCGATGGCAATGCGTTTACCGCCGCCGCACTGGCGCACCAGTTCATCTATCTCGGCGGCCCAGTCGGCCGTCACATTGTTCAAGAAGCTGTCGCAGAAGTAGTAGGAAATGGCTTTGGCCGGGCGCACTTCATTCACGGTATTCAGGCTTTCGGCCAGGTGCAGACAGCCGCCGAACTCGAAGATCACCACCGGGCCTTCTGCCGGTATAAAGGCATAACGCGCCGGGTTGCGTGCCGAGTACACCTGCATGTTGCGTGAGCCGGTGGCGTAGCGCATATGGGTGGGGTCAAACAGCACACAAGCGGCGTAGTCACGTTTTTTCAGTTCGTTGCGTACCCGTTGCAGGCGGTCCAGCTGGATTTGCTGGATTTCGTCATAAGTGGGCTCGCAGTCGGCGGGGTTGCGGTTGGGGCCTGACAGACTCATGGGTGTTCCTCGCAGGGCAAAGACGGTTTTTTGGTTTTTTATGGGCGTGAATCAGTCGAGCAACTGGTCGCTGCGCACCAGGTTGCGTTCGGCTTGCAGGTGGGCTTCGGACAGGCGTCCGTAAAGCTGTTTGGTGCGTTGGGCGCGGCCAATGATTCCGGGTTTCTCGGAGTAGGCGAAGATCGCGGTGTTGCGCTCGGTTGAGCCTTCCACGCGGGTGACGCGGTGCACTGAGAACCGGCCCTTGAAGATCTGCAAATCACCGGGGTTGAGTTCCAGATTCTGCACCCGTGAGCGGTCTTCGCCACGCACCACTTTGCCGACTGCGCCGAGGTTCTCCTGGCTGCGCGAGCGGATCATCGGCGCGTACTCGAACAGGCCACCGGCCTCGGGCTTCTGGGTCATCATGCTGACGATGAATTCGTTGGTGTCGAAGTGCCAAGGCTGCTCGGTGCCCTCGGGCATCACGTTGATCACCAGGCCGGCGAAAGGGTCGGCGTATTCGAAAATCTCCGGTTCGTCGAGGCAGGCGCCGATAAAGCGCTTCATCATTGGCGACACGTACAGGCGATGGATGATCGCGTCGGGGGCGATCATGTCGCGGGTCACGAATCCACTGGTGCGCTCCATGAACGTGCGGCGCGGGTCATCCTGGGGCAGGCTGGGGTCGTCTTCGGTGAAGTAGGCGTTGACCTTGCGTACTGAATAGAACGTCTTGCCCGACAGCGCCTGGCCTTCCAGGCGCGCCTGTTCCAGCACTTCGGGGCGCAGGAAGTTCTTCAGCAGGCAGCAACCGTCTTCGGCCAGTTCGGCACGCGCATGTTCAATTAATGCGCGCAGTTGAACATGGCCCGAATCATGTATGGGATACAGCGCTGTATTAATGATATCGCTGATATCACCGGTTTCGGCATCGGCAAGTTTAAGACTCATACACGGCTCCTGAAGTAGGCTGTTGTGTTGAGTCGATAGTTGCGTAAACCGGTTTGAAGTGGAAATTACAAGTTGTGATCGAATCCATCGGCAGGGGCGATAGTTATGTCAGGCGAACTGGATGGGGGCTTACTTAAAGTGTTTGTGGCAATTATCGAATGCCAGGGGTTTTCGGCGGCTGCTGAGCGTTTGCATAAAACCCAGTCCACCGTCAGCCAGAGCTTGCAGCGCCTGGAGGAGATCGTGGGAACGCCGCTTATTCACCGCACCAGCCGCTCCATCGGCCTCACGCCGAGCGGCGAAACCTTTCTGATCTATGCGCGGCAGATCCTCAAGCTGCACCTTGAGGCGGTCAGCGCGGCTCAATTACCCAATGAGCAGGTGTGTATCCATGTGGGTATGCCCGAGGACTACGCTCAATACTGCCTGGGCGGGATGCTTAAGGATTTTCAGGCGCAGTTTGCCCAGGTGCGCCCGGATATTTGCTGTGAGATGTCTACGGCGCTGGTCAGCCGCTTGCATCGCGGCGAGCTGGACTTGGTGCTGGGTGTTGAACATGCGGGCCTGCAACCGGGGGAATACCTGTGTGATGAGCCGTTGGTGTGGGTGGCGGCGCCGAGTTGGAGTGGCGTAGGGCGCCAGTCGGTGCCGCTGGCGGTGTACGCCGAAGGGTGTGCGTTCCGTGCCAATGCCGTGCAAGCGCTGGCCCAGGCCGGGCGTTCGTGGCAGGTGGTTTATACGAGTCAGAGCCCGCGCGGCATTGCGATTGCCATTGAGCAAGGCTTGTCAGTGGGCGTGATGGCACGGCGGCTGGTGCCGGAGGGCTGGCAGATTCTGGATGAGCAGCAAGGCTTCCCAGCCATTGCCCCGGCGCGCCTGATGTTTTGGCGCTCAGTGGGTTGCCAGGTTCCGGAGGTGGAGGCGCTGGTGGAAATTTTGCAGCGCCAGTTGGGACGTTCAGGGTATTTGCACGGCCAACGCGTCCACGGACTGCCGATGGGCCATGCGCTTGAGCAATAGCAAACTTGCCAGTACCCAGCCGGCAATCCAGGCATGTACCACGGTAAATTCGCCACTGACCTGCAACAGCCAACCGCACAGCCCATTGGCCGAAGCACTGGCCAGCCCGTAGCTGACCATGCTCAGGCTCACCACTTGCAGGCTTTGCACCGGATCGAGGCGTGCACTGAGGTAGGCGGCCATCAAACCCCATGAAGGGAAATAGAACAGCGCGAACAATCCGGCAGCGCACCAGCTCAGTAATAGGCTGGGATGCCCCAGCAGGCCGAGCATGGCGAGGCCGAATGCGCTAATGCTCAGCGCCAGCACCCGCAGTGCGCCCCAGCGATCCGCCAGCGAGCCCAATAGCAGCCCGCCGATGGCGCCGCCAATGCCGATCAACGTCCACATCGAGCCCGTAACCGCCGCACCGGCGTGCAGGCGGTCACTGACAAAGGCCGATAAAAAGTTGAGGAACGGTCCACTGATTGCGCCGATAAATCCGCTGAGTAACACAATGTGCAAGGCCACTGGCTGGTCGACGCACAGTTGCAGCCATTGTTTGAGCACTTGGGTGAATGCGGGCGGCTGGACAGAGCGGGGCGCTTGTTCGACGTGCGCAGCCAAGGTCCACAAGGTCAGCAGCGTGACCAGCAGCGTCAGGCCTGCACAGATCAACCAAAACTGGCGCAATGACAGACCTTGCAACAGTGCGATCAATAGCCCATTCAAGCAAATGGCAAAAGCGGCCCCCGACGACGCCAACCCCAGCACGCGGCTGCGATGAGTCGCCGGGATCACTTCTCGGGCCAATGCGGCAATCGCGTTCCAGTTCGACACCGCACAGGCCGACACCAGCGCCAGGCATAGCGCAAACGGCACTACCCAAGGCGTGGCGACGGCCAGTGCCAGCAACACCGGGCTTAACACGATGGTCAGGCGCACCATATTGCGTGGGCTCACCCAGGCCGCGGCGATGCCGCTGGCAATCGAGGCACCCATGTAGAACAGCTGTAGCACGGCTGCAATCAAGGCGGCCTGGCTGTAGTTCAGTTCAAATACCCCACGGATCTGCGGCAATAAGGCGGAGTACAGAAAAATACTGAAACCGTGGGTGGTCGCGTTACAGGCGGTAAATACCAATGCCAGTAAACCGATACTTCGTCGCGTTGAAATAGGGGTGCTAGACATGGCGCGGCCTCGATTTAGTTGGCGAAGAGCCAATAGACTTAGTTGGAGGGAAGACTAACTTTTGTAGTGCGCGGGTAGCCAATGCTTAATTGTCTTAGTGTGCATGCGTTATACGCGTGCTATTTATTCGTCAGCGACGTGTTTAGTCCAAAAACGACATGATTGATTTCGGTCGAGTATTTTTCTCTGTGGGGGGAGTGCTACCGCTGGCCCAATACAAAAAGGTATGTTGTACGGGTATTTCTCTGCTCAATCTTCCTTGTTGATCGTTGTCGAGTGCTCTCCATGAAACGCAAAATGCCTGGTCTCAATGCCCTCAAAGCCTTCGAAGTCGCCGGCAGCACCGGCAGCTTTACCCGGGCTGCCGAGCTGTTGAACGTGACTCAGAGCGCGGTCAGTCGCCAGGTACGCCAGTTGGAAGAACAATTGGGGGAGAGCCTGCTGGAACGGCGCCACCATCACCTCGAGCTCACCAGCGCCGGGCGCGTGTTGTTGCGGGCGTTGCACCAGTCGTTCGACAAGATCGAGCTGACAGTGCGCAGCATCCAGCAGAAAACCCATTCCAACCGGTTGCACATCAACGCGCCGCCGACGTTTACCAGCCGCTGGTTGATGCCGCGTTTGGGGCGTTTGCGCGAGGCGCATCCGGAGTTGGAGCTGAGCATCACCACGTGCCTGCAAGACAGCCTGGCGCAGACCAGCACGCTCGATTGCGCCATTCGGTTCGGCAATGGCGAGTGGGATGGCCTGGACAGTTCGTTGCTGATTCAGGAGCGGCACATCGCGGTGTGCGCGCCGTCGCTGTATGCCCGGGAATGCAGCGATGGCGTGGATCTGAATCGCATGACCTTGTTGCATGTGTTGGCCAGTGAAGATCAGCGTTACTTGACGTGGAAGCATTGGCTGGACGCGGCGCGGATTCATGGGGTGGATACCCAGGGCGGCTATGAATTCGACTTGCTGGACCTGGCGATTCGGGCGGCAACGGATGGGTTGGGGATTACCATTGCCGACTGGCACATGGTCGCAGCGGAACTGGCCAGTGGGCAGTTGACGCAGGTGCTGAATGTGCATGTGGAAGGGCATCAGTCCTATTGGCTGGTGACCCGGCCGGAGCAGACGGATATGCCGCAGTTGCAGGTCTTCGGGCGGTGGTTGCAGGAGGAGATCTGGTTAGCGCAGCGGCAGTTGGAGCCTTCTACGGCGGCGGTTTAGCGCCTGAAGAACAGTCACAATAGTGTATTAGAGTACTGTTGATCGCTGCTAAGGATAAGGAGCCTGCTATTGAAATCGTTAGGGTTGGCGTTTGTGGTTTTGAGTATTTCCAGCAGCCTGGTGAACGCAGGCTCCGCGAGTAGAGAACAGGTGGACGAGGAGGCTATAACGGCATGCCGGCTGGTCACAAGCCTGGTGAGTCCTTCAATACTGAAATCATCCGCTTATTTTCCTGCGCCTGACGAAGTTGTCGCCTTTCTGATTCAGGGTATGAAGCCGCCACCTTCGATGAAAAATCAATTGGGGGCAGAGCTATGTTTATATTCCTTGCGCACTAAATCAGCACACTTGGCGGCGTGGGATGTGATGGCGAATTTTAAACGGGCACCCACGCCGATGCCCTCCGCAAAAGAGTTTTGAATTGGATAACTGTAGAGAACGTTGTCACCCGGCTCACGCGGTGAGCCGGGCAGTGTTAATTACATCGTCCATGACTCTGGAGAATGCACATCGTCGGGGTCATGGGCCGAACCGTCATCAGGATGAGGGCCTGGGTCATGTGATATCGGGTCGGTGTTGGAACCGCCTGAAACGAGCAAAAGTTCTTTCGCTGTCAATTCTCGCATTGTTCACTCCGTTTTATAGACTTTCATGGTGTCTGATCGCAGGTATTTTATGTGCAGTCAAGTTGAACGTTTAAGATTAAGTATGCACGGTACGAGCGACTAAACCTGCTTTTGAGGGCGGGCTATTGAGATTTAAATACATTTCTATTTCTGAAATGTGCGATGGGAGTTACAGTTTATTTAAAATAGCTCGGGTGCGTTCTCAGTGCTTACAGTCGAGTAGAATCAAACCGGTCGGTACGCCGTCGCCATTTTTCCTCTGGGTATACAGCACCGAAAAAAACAACGCGGATTTCCACATGATGAGTGGGTGAGTATCCATGGGGATCAATCTGGCATCCAGGTCCTGCGCTTTCATCTGCCGTTGCCATTGTTGAAGGTCAAGCACGCTTGTTTCGGCGTTCATCGAGTAGAACAGTACGCAATCCAAATCGCCTGGGATGACTGTTGAGTCCAGAAAACTTCCACCTATCAGTATGATTTCAACGCTGATATCAGCCATCGCCAACTCTGCTATAGCAGCCTTAAGCCGTGCGCAGAGCAAGCGCCTTTTAGGATCTTTAGGCTCTGCAAAAAAGCGTGAAAGGGACGTTATATAAGGTGTTGAATTGATTGGGTTGCAGGTGGACTTATTGCCTATGAACGCTGGGAACTCCAGGGTCTTGGCGTTGGCGTAATGCTGTGAAAAAATCGAGTCTAAGTCGGTGTGGGTCATTCTGAATTTTCCCATTTAATAAAAGACGCTGTGTGAGGTGAAGACTGTTTTTGTTTTAATTGGGTGGGGCTGCGGGAGTGGACAATGTATTACGTGTCTGCTGAAGGGCGCAACGTGTTAAACCGGGGAGGCTAACAAAGTAACGGATCAATAAAAGCTTCACACGGATTTTGGCAAAATGTCACATTTCGTTGGTAGCGTGATCGTTCCTGAGGAAATAGCTATTTCCAAGTGGCGTTGTCGCAAGCGTTATTTGTGCATGAGGCACAGGGGCGGAAATGAAATGGATTTTGTCATGGCAAAAGTAAAAGCACATTTTAGAAAGTCCCTGATTTATCCAGTTGGAGCGGTGCTGACTGAGGAAACGGTTAAATCGGTGTTTAACGCTCAGGCTAGGCTTGAGATGTATAAGCATAAGCCATGGCCTGTTTCGCCCGGATCGGTATCGGTTGTGTTGGCGCGCGAAAGTAAATCGCGGTGCTTCCAACATCCGCTGTTCGAGCATTATGCAACGAATAATGCGTTGGAGCCCTTGAGCAATAGAACGCCTACTGAACAACAGTATGTTGAGGTGTTTTCATCAGCACTTGAACAGTCTCTGGTCACTCTGAAGTACTCGACGATTTGTAAAATGTTGGAAGCCGCTGCCTGCGCACTCACAGGCACCATTGTGACAATCAGAGCGACGCGAGTGGGTGTCAGGCCTGATAAGCGTGGCTGCACAGTAGAGTTTGTTCAGCCATCTGATATACCAGCGGCACTTATGGCGCTTTGGAAGTATATGGCCGATTTACCGAGCAGTCGCCAAGACTTATTGGGTGCATCCGTTGCTACCGTAGGGTTGATGAATTGTCATCCATTCTTGGATGGTAATGGGCGGTTGGCACGCGTGTTGTTCAATGCCCTGATGGGGCGTACATCGCAAAACTACATTCCCTTATATGACTTTTATAACTGTTCGCCCGGCGCTCATGTATTGCGTATCCGGCAGGCTGAGCTATTTGGTGAGTGGGATGATTGGGTGCGCTTCCATTGCGACATCATTGGCTTTATGGCCGGGCACTAGGTTTATTTCCTCAGAGGGAGTTGAGGCGCCCATCAGGGCAAATAACCAACGGGCGGGTCATGGAAGGCTCTTTCCGTCACCAGGGAGTTATCAAATGCGTGTACTGACGGAAAAAGAATTGGCGCTTGTATCGGGCGGCCAGACGACGGTTGAGCCTGTTACTGATTGGGACCCAGGAGAGTTTGAGTGGTTGGGATCAAATGGCGGTTACACAGGACCGACCTGGACTTCGGGTAATACCAGCGTCACCGTAGGCGGCTCTGCTTCGGGAGGCGAGCTGTCGGGGGGAGTAGGTGTAACTGTTAAGTTCTAAGTTAAAAAGTGTGCCTTGATTGGCACACTTTCTATGAGTGACCGAATATGAAAAATACCTTATTCGCCTTGGCGCCGTTGCTGTTTTACACCGTCGCTCATGCTGCTGACCCGGCCAGTGTGCTAGGCCACGCATTCGGTTCTTTGAGCTGTGTGGAGCAGGAGGATCCTGATGGCCGCAGTACCTGTGAAGCCAGGGCACTGTCAAATGGAAAGGGTTGCTATGGCTTGTCCAGCCAGACTATGCGGGATAAGTGTTTGGATGAGGCCTTGTACCCCGTGAGCAGCGGAGAAATTGCATCAAAAGTAAAAAAGACCACTCTGGTCAACCCGCTGCCGTCGCCGGAAAAGGCGTTCACCGTGCCACCGAAGCCGCTGCTGTCGGAAGACGAAATTAAAAGGCTCGAGCGATCATTTGGACTAAAGAATGTGCCGCAATAGCCTCACTCTATGCGTGGTCGCACTCTTGCTGTCGAACCCAGTGAGTGCTGTCGAGTTGCAGGACATACAAGCCAAACTGTATGCCCCGAGTTCTATTCCATTACGCGGTCTGGAAGCATCAAGAATAGACGCTAATACGCTGCTTTCCGCCGTTCTGGCCAGGGCCCAGTCCAAGAAGCCCGCGACGCAAGTCAGCCTTGCTGATTGCGCAGTCCTCAATGTGGAAAATACGGCGACCGCCTGCAAACTCATACTGCTCGGTAATCACTTGAATGATGGGCACTTCGCGGCTTATGCGCAGGTCCTGGCGTCCATGACTGCTGAACAGCGTCGCCGAGCCGAACAGTTTATTGCTCAGTTGGATGTCGATACGCTCAAACGTGTGGGCGATCGGCAAGCCGGCTTATTGAAGCGCACTCAAATAGTATTAAGTAGTGAAGAAAATGATTATCTCAAAAGCGCTACCGACCCTTTGCTTGAAGTTGAAGTCAATGGCCACGCGGCAAAGGTCTTGTTTGATACGGGCGCGAGCGTGACAGTTATCAGCGAGTCTGATGCCCTCCGATATGGCGTTGAATTGATTAAGTTGCCGGTGGAAATCAATAGTTATTACAGCCGGCAATCGGTGAATGCCCAGTACGGCTTGATCAGGGAGATTAACCTTTCGGGCATTGAACTCAGGAACGTTCTGGTTGTAGTGGGCGGGTCGCTCAGTTTGTTTGGTTTGGACCTGATGTCTGGCTTCGACAATGTCATTGTTGGAAGTGAGCATATCACACTGAACGTAACCCCAGCGGAAATAGAGGCACTTGAAAAACAGTGCGTGGGCAGCGTATTTCTAGGCAGCTCTTATTCACGACAAACTCAGTTTTTATATGTGCTCGCTAATGTGGACGGTCAACAAACCGCTGCTTCCCTTGATACCGGTAATCTTTACTACTTAAGTGGTGGCGAAGCCAAGGTCGGTTCAGCGGGGAATGATCAGCAAAGCAAAATAATGACCGATGTGAGTGGTACCTCTCCCCGAACCATCACCCAGGCCACAATCAATCTGAACATTGGAGGGGGGGCGAAAGATGTTTCCTATACGACACTGGCCGAGCAAAAGTACCTGACGCCCTATGTCTTGGGATGGCCAGCGTTTCAAGACTACGAATTGATATGGAATACACATGAATCAAGAGCTTGCTACAAACAAAAAATCCCAGTTCAATAAGCGGCTGATGGCTGCCTGCTGTGCCCTGTTTCTTTCAGTCGCGCACGCGGCAAATATAGATGACGCGCGGGCGGCCTATAACCGTGATGACTATGCAAGTGCCTATTCTCTGGCTTCTACGCTAGCCAAGCAAGCTAACGATCCTGATGCTAGAAATATGCTCGCCGGATTGCTGTTCACGGGAAAGGGGCACAACCGCGATGTCAACGCCGCCCTAAACTTATGGACTGACTTGGCCCAGCAAAACTATGCCGCTGCACAAGCGACTTTGGGCGCCTTGTATCTGGACGGACAGGCGATTGGCGCAACTGACTATGTTAAGGCCAAGCATTATCTGGAACTTTCGGCAGCACATGAAGACCCGACCTCTATCTACAATTTAGGTTTTATGTATGAGTCCGGTCTGGGGGTAAGCAAGTCCATGCCCCAAGCCATTGAGTACTATAAAAAATCGGCACAACTAAATTATTCAAAAGCATTATTTCGCTTGGGCTCCTTGAGTGCTAACCACCTGATCGCGGACGCTAGCCCTGAGTCGGCTTGTCAATACTATGAAAAGGCAGCGAAAGCCGGACTTGGTGAAGGCGCTTTTCTAACTGGTAAATGTTTCGCCACGGGTGTTGGCATGCCCAAAAACCTGCCCATGGCCACCCAATGGTACACAGAGGCAGCGATGCTTGACGTGCCTCAGGCGCAAGCGAATCTTGGCTATATCTTCGAGAAAGGGCTTGGTCAGGCAGTCAATTTACCCGAAGCCTACAAGTGGTATTGGCTAGCCAGTGCACGGGTTCCCGAAGCCGGCAAGCGCCTGGAAGTTATCGAGAAACAAATGCCCACTCTCAGTGATGCTGCCGACGAGCAGACCAAAGCTGCATGGCGAAAGCAAATACAAATGTTCATCAACGATAACAATAACCGGCGCGGGCTAATGATCAATAAGTGAAAGCAACCATGAACGGATGCTGAGTAAAGCATCGGGCGTGCAGGGGTGTCAGGAGTGATTTGTGGGCGACAGGATATTTCGCAGGGCCGCGTCTGAAGCGCAGCGCGTCAAATGGCTGGGGGAGATTGTGCTGATCCGGCCGACATCCTTCACTTTTCTCATTATGTTCGCCTTGGGAATGCTGGTCTTGGTAAGCAGCTTTTTTATCTGGGGCTCTTACACCAAGCGCAGCACGGTGAGTGGTCAACTGGTTCCAGCCAACGGCCAGATAAAGGTCCGGACGCCGCAAACCGGAGTGGTGCTGCAAAAGTTTGTCGTCGAAGGGCAGTCCGTTGTCATGGGTGATCCTCTGCTGACTATTTCCAGTGAACGTTATGATGCCGGCGCCGACCCGGTGCAGGCACGCGTGAGTTATCAGCTCAAGCAACGGAGGGAGTCACTGGAGCAGGAACTCGATAAAACCCGGCAACTGCAACAGGCCGAGCGCGACAGTTTGACCAGTAAGGTGAGCACACTGCGTGATGAGCAAGCCAACCTGGCTGCGCAATTGGTCAGCCAGCGCGAGCGCGTGGCGCTGGCGGGGGATGCGTCAAATCGCTATCAGGGATTGATGCAAAAGGGCTATATCTCTATGGACCAGTTCCAGCAGCGGCAAGCCGAGCTTTTGGGACAGCGTCAAGCCCTACAGGGCCTGGATCGCGAGCGCAGTTCAATCACCCAACAATTCACCGAGCGCAACAACGAGTTGGCGGGGCTTGAAACACGCCAAGCCAATGCACTGGCGCCGATACATCGACAACTGTCGGGTATCGAACAAGAGCTGGCAGAGAGTGAAGCCAAGCGTACGGTATTGATCACCGCTCCAGGAAACGGTGTGGCAACGGCAGTTCTGACGGAAGTCGGCCAGACAGTGGACCCGTCGCGTACGTTGTTGAGCATCATGCCCCGTGACGCCCAACTGCAGGCTGAGCTCTACGCCCCGAGCAAAGCGGTGGGGTTTATCAGGCCGGGGGACGCCGTGCTGATCCGCTATCAGGCCTATCCCTATCAGAAGTTTGGCCAATATCACGCTCAAGTGGTGTCTATTTCGCGCACTGCCGTGCCCTCTGCGGATCTTGCCATTATGACGGGTGAGGTACCGGGGCTTTCGCGCAACGGCGAACAGCTCTACCGCTTGCGTGTACAACTCGACGAGCAGACCGTTATGGCCTATGGCAAGCCTCAGTTGCTGCAAAGCGGAATGCTGTTGGATGCCGACATCCTGCAGGAAAGCCGCCGCCTTTATGAATGGGTGCTGGAGCCTCTCTACAGCCTCACCGGCAAATTCTAGGAACCCCTCCCATGACTTTTCTTGACGCCATAGCCTTGCGTCCCGGGCGTCGTCTGCCCGTGGTATTGCAGACCGAAGCGACTGAATGCGGCCTGGCTTGCCTGGCGATGATTGCTGGATACCACGGGCATCGGGTCGATATGCTGGATTTGCGCCGCCGTTGCAGCGTCTCCCTCAAAGGTATTGCCCTCAAACAACTGATCAACAGTGCTCAGCAACTGCAACTGGGTGCTCGTGCTGTCACGTTGGATGTGGACGGCCTCGGCCAGCTCAAGCTGCCTTGTATTCTGCACTGGAACTTCAACCACTTTGTCGTACTCAAGTCCGTCGATCGGCAAGGCGTGGTTGTACATGATCCTGCGCGAGGGTTGCGCCGGATCAATCATGAAGGTTTATCTCAAAGCTTCACCGGCGTAGCACTGGAATTGTGGCCGGACAGCGGTTTCGAGCTGCAAGAAGACAAACCAAGAATCAAACTCCTGAACATGATGGGGCGTATTAGCGGGCTGTATCGCTCGTTGGTGCAAGTACTGCTGCTGGCACTGACGCTCGAGGTCTTTTCCCTGATCACCCCGTTCTTGCTTCAGTGGACGATCGACAACGTCATTATCAGCGCCGACCACGATCTGCTCAGTACACTGGTACTGGGCTTTACCTTGTTATTGTTGATGCAACAAGCGGTCAGCGGCGTGCGTGCCTGGGTCATGATGCATTTGAGTACGCTGCTTTCCGTGCAGTGGCGTGCGAATGTCTTCAGCCACTTGTTACGGTTGCCCAGCCAATACTTTGAGAAGCGCTACTTGGGAGATGTGGTGTCGCGTTTCGGCGCCGTAGACACTATTCAGCAGACGCTGACGGCGGCGTTCCTATCGGCGATTCTCGACGGTCTTATGTCCGTCGCGACCCTTGCAATGATGCTGCTCTACAGTCCGGCCCTGGCCGCTATTGCGATCGCCACTATGCTGCTGTATGCCGTTGGACGCTGCCTTTGGTATCGACCGCTGCGCAATGCGACCGAAGAGCAAATCATCCATGCCGCACGTCAGCAAAGCCATTTTCTGGAAACGGTGCGTGGCATTCGCCCCTTGAAACTGTTTCAGCGCCAGGAAGAGCGTCGTTCAGCCTGGCTTGGTTTGTTGGTGGAGCAGATCAACGCTGGATTGCGCACGCAAAAGCTGCGGTTGCTCTATCAACAATTGAATGGGTTGCTGTTTGGCATTGAGAACTTGTTGGTGATTTGGTTTGGCGCAAGCATGGTGATGGATGGCCAGTTCAGCGTCGGGCTGTTGATCGCGTTTATCGCCTATAAAACGCAGTTTGATACCCGAGTAGGTAACTTGATAGACAAGTTTTTCGAGCTGCGTATGTTGCAACTGCAGGGCGAACGGCTGGCAGATATTGTTCTGCACCCACCGGAAGCAACCGCTTCCAGTGTCGACCTGCAGACACTCATGGATTGTGATGCGAGCATTGAAATCCAGGGATTGCACTACCGTTATGCCGAGCAGGAGCCCTGGGTGCTGGACAACCTCGACCTGCACATTGCGGCGGGTGAATCGGTGGCTATCGTTGGTCCGTCGGGTTGCGGCAAAAGCACGCTGATGAACGTCATGCTCGGTATCCTGCCGGCCACTCGGGGGCAGATTCGTATCGCCGGTATTGAATTGGCGCAACTGGGCCTGGATGGTTTGCGGCAACTGGTAGGTACTGTGACGCAGGACGATGTGCTGTTTGCGGGATCTTTGCGCGATAACATCAGTTTCTTCGACCTCAACGTGGATCAGTCCTGGTTGATCGAATGTGCCCGGATCGCGTCGATTCACAGTGATATCCAAGCCATGCCGATGGGTTACAACACTTTGGTGGGAGACATGGGCACGGTGCTCTCCGGTGGGCAAAAGCAGCGCGTGCTGCTGGCCAGGGCCCTGTATAAGAAACCGCGAATACTCTTTCTGGACGAGGCCACCAGTCACTTGGATGTCGCGTGTGAACAGCGTGTGAATCAGGCCATTCAGGGGTTGCGAATTACGCGCATCATGGTTGCCCACCGCCCTGAAACCATCGCCTCTGCGGACCGTGTCATCCGGATTCTGGCCGGTAGGGTGGTACATGGCGATGCTGACGGACCAACGAATAGCGCACATACCGCGAACACTTCGCCAGAGATGAAACAGGGCCAGGTATGAAGCAATTATCCTCGATCTTGATGATGGCCTTGTTGTGTTGTTCACGTTCTGCATGGGCCTTTGAGCCAGACGTTTTTGACACTGCACGCAACGTTTCCCGGCAAGCGGTGTATGACGATGCACGTGGCGAGCTGTCGTGTAGTTTTGGCCGGTTACCTGAACGTTTGCCGTTAGAGCAGGTGGTCGAACGGATTTTGTGCCACGACCCACAGACGCGTATCAGTTGGGCCAATGCCAAGGCTCAGGCTGCCCAGGTTGGGCTCAGCCAGTCGGCGTATCTGCCGCGCCTGGATGGGCGCGTTGGCAGTAATCGCGGCAATGGTCGGGTTGACTACGATGAACCGGCCTTACGTTCTGGTGAAGGGCACCGGCGGCGCGACAGCGCCAGTCTTGAGCTCAGTTGGGTGTTGGTGGACTTCGGTCGACGCGGGGCCGCCTTGCGCAATGCCCGCCAGTTGCTGGTGGCTGCCAACGCTACCCAGGACGCCATGTTGCAGCGTACTTTTGTTGAGGCAGCGCAGGCTTATTACGATGCCTTGTCATCTCAGCGCAGCTTGGCCGCCTCGGTGCAGATCACCGAATTGGCGGCTCGCAACCTGGAAGCGGCGGATGCCAAATACAAAGCCGGTGCGGCCGCACTTTCTGATCGCTTGCAGGCGCAAACAGCGTTTTCCCAGGCTAATTTGCGCCAGATCCGCGACCGTGGAGCATTGCATAACGCTTTGGGTGTGATTGCCTTGCGCATGGGGCTATCACCCCAAACGCCTCTGCAGTTGGCGGGTGACCTCACTCCACTGCCGGACACTCAGTTCCTGCAGGCGGTCGATGAGTTGTTGACCCAGGCGCGTCAGGATCACCCGGCAGTACTCGCCGCACATGCTAGGCTCAGGGCCGCTCAGGCGGCCGTTGATGAGCGACGCGCTGCCAACCTTCCGAGCCTGGCACTGACCGCCGACCTGACGTACGCACGTAGCCAGCAATCGAAGATATTCAATGGCGATGAGCGTGAGCGGGACCGCAGTATCGGTTTGCAGTTGAGCATCCCGATCTTTGACGGTTTTGGCCGGACCTACCAGATCCGCCAAGCACAAGCTCGTGTCGACGCGGGCCGAGCAGAACTGGCTGAGGTTGAGCAAGAGGTCGCGCTAGACCTATGGGCCAGTTATCAGACGTTGAATATTGAGACCCAAAGTCTGCAGCGCACCAGCGAGTTGGTCGATCAATCACGCCAGTCGCTGGAGGTCATCCAGGGCCGTTATCACGCCGGGGTGGGCAGCATGATTGAGTTGCTCAATGCCCTGACCGCGTATTCCGGTGCCGAGCAAGAGCATATTCAAACCCTCAGCCGCTGGCAGACGTCACGCCTGAGGTTGGCGGCCAGTCTTGGTCGTCTGGGGTTTTGGGCTTTGTAACCCGTGTTGAGTGTTGACTTGAACAGTAGTCATCTGCACGCCGCTCAAATCCACACTCATCACTGCTAACCTGCATTTTCCTCACGTTACCCCACCCAATAAGTCGTTTGCACGCCCCCCAAGCAAATACAAAACTGCATGTCACTCGCAAAACAACAACGTTGGGCAAACCACATGCAATTCGAGCGCAATTTCTATAACGGTCAGTTCGTCGAACCCGCCAGCGACGCCCTGATCGCCGTCTACAACCCTGCCAATGAATCCCTGGTCGGCCATGTCAGCGCCGCCACCGCCGGTGAGGCCATCGCCGCCGTCGACGCCGCCGCCCGCGCCCAGAAAACCTGGGGCACGCTCACCAGCATCGAACGCGCCGAGCACCTGCGTGCCTTCGCTGATGCCCTGGACAGCCACGCCGAAGCCATCGGCACGGCTTTGGCCAGCGAGTCCGGCAAGAGCGTCACTGACGCCAGCAACGAAGCCCGCTACGCCGCGCAAATTACCCGTTACCACGCCGAATGGGCCCGCCGCATCGAAGGCGAGATCATCCCCAGCGATACCTCGGACGAAAACCTGTTCCTGCACCGCGAGCCGATTGGTGTGGTGGCCTGTCTGATCCCGTTCAACTACCCGGTCTACACGCTGTTGCGCAAGATTGCCCCGGCGCTGATCGCGGGTAATACCGTGGTGGTGCGGCCCAGCAACAACACGCCACTGTCGGCGTTTGAAATTGCCAAGGCAGTGGTGACAGCCGGTATTCCAGCCGGTGTGATCAACATCCTGACCATGGACCACGCCACCGCCGCCAGCGTCTGCACGCACAAGGCCGTCGGCCTGATCACCCTCACCGGCAGCGTGAACGCCGGGCGTATCGTGCTGGATTACTGCAAGGCCAATATCGCCAAACCATCCCTGGAATTGGGCGGCAAGACCCCGGCAATCATCGAACCGGATGCCGACCTGGAAACAGCCGCCAGCGCTATCGTTGCGTCCAAGATCACCCACTGCGGTCAGCTGTGTACGGCGGTGGAACGCGTGTATGTGCACGAAAGTATTTATGAGCCATTCCTCGCTTTGCTGAAAGCCAAGATCAGCGCGGTGAAGTTCGGTGACCGTTCCACGGACGAAAGCCTGATGGGCCCGTTGGTCAACGCCAGCTCGCAAAAGAATATCCACGCCATGGTCGAGCGCGCCGTCGCTGCCGGTGCTGTACTGGAAACAGGTGGTGTGCTGCCAGCCGGGCCGGGCCATTTCTATCCGCCGACCTTGCTCAGCGGTTGCCGCCAGGACATGGAAATCATTCAGGAAGAAATCTTCGGCCCGGTGTTGCCGGTGCTCAAGTACCGCGACATCGACGAAGCGCTGGCCATGGCCAACGACCATCAGTTCGGCCTGTCATCGGTGCTCTACACCGAGAACTACCGCACGGCAATGAAAGTGGCGAATGCCATCGAAGCCGGAGAGTTGTACGTCAATCGCACGCCGGCAGACCCGTATCAGGGTTTCCACGCCGGCTGGAAACGCTCAGGGCTGGGCGGCGATGACGGTAAGCACGGGATGCTTGAGTTTACCCAGACCCGCCTGGTGGTCATGAAGTACTGATCCACGCGCACCTGTTGCACCTTTAATAAAAACAATTATCAGGGCGCCCGCGCAGCGGGTGCCTGAGGTCCACATGATGTCCAAGCCTGCACCCGTTGCCCAGGTTTCCGTTGCCGTGCCCGCGGCAAACGACACTGCCAGCCGTTATTTCCAATTGCTGTTGCTGGTACTCGCCGCCGGCGCGATCTACCCGATCCTCTACCTGCGCCAGGTCTACCAGACCACCATGCTCGACGTGTTCCAGATCAACCACAGTCAACTGGGCTACCTGTACTCCATGCTCGGCACGATCTTTTTGCTTAGCTACCTGCCCAGCGGCTGGCTGGCCGACCGTTTGCCGCCACGCTTTTTGATCTTCTTCTCGCTGGTCGCCACCGGCGCACTGGGCCTGTGGTACGCCAGCGTGCCGTCAATGACCGGCCTGATGATCATTTTCGGTTGCTGGGGCCTGACCACTGGCCTGACGTTCTGGGCCTCGGTGCTCAAGCGCGTGAAGATGATTGCTCATCAGAGTGAGCAGGGGCGGTTCTTCGGCATTCTCGATGGCGGTCGCGGGCTGGTGGAAGCCTTGCTGGCGACCGTGGCCCTGGGCCTGTTTGCCTATGCCACCGAAACTCAAAGCCAGTCGGCGGCCCAAGGCTTCAAGCACGTGGTGTACCTGTACTCGTTTATCTGTATAGCCATTGGCTGCGGGCTGGTACTGCTCAAAGATCCCAAGTCTCTGGCCGAGACGCCAGCGGTAGAGAAGGGCAAGTTCAACCTGATCGCCGACCTGACCACCCTGGTGAAAATCCCCGAGCTGTGGCTGGTGACCGCCATCGTGTTCTGCGGTTATCACATGTTCTGGGCTACCTACAGCTTCTCCGACTACTTGCAAGGCAGCGGCATGACTGCGGTGATGGCCGGCACCATCACCACCATCAAACTGTGGATGCGCCCCATCGGCGGCATCGGCGGCGGCTGGCTGGGCGACAAGTTCTCGAACATCTCGGTGCTGATCGTCGCGCTGGTGCTGGTGACCCTGGCGATGGTCGGGCTGATCGTGTTCCCGGCGCTCAACAGCCTCGGCCTGCTGATCGGCACGGTGATCTTTATCGGCCTGATGACCTATGCGATTCGCGGTCTGTACTGGGCGATTCTCGACAGCTGCGACATTCCGCTGCGCATCACCGGCCTGGCCATCGGCATCGTCTCGGTGGTGGGTTACCTGCCCGACACCTTTATCCCGCTGATCAATGGCTACCTGACCGATACCTACCCAGGCAAGGCCGGTTACAACCTGTATTTCGGCTACATCGCCTTTATCGGCGTGCTCGGGACGCTTGCGGCCCTGACGCTGCGCGCTCGAATCAACCGTAAAAAATTCAACCAGACAGGTGCCTGAGATGAAAATCGTCGCCCTTGAAACCCATATCGTTGCCGTCCCACCACCGCATATCGGTGGCATGTATTGGCTGTTCGTCAAACTCAAGACCGACTGCGGCATTGAAGGTGTCGGTGAGATTTACGCCGCCACCTTTGGTCCCAAGGCCATGCTGCCGATCATCGAGGATGTGTTCGAGCGCTACCTGCTCAACCACGACCCGCACCACATCGAGCGGTTTTTCCGCCAGGCTTATTCGAGCGGTTTCACCCAGCGCCCGGACCTGACCATGATGGGCGTGGTCAGCGGCCTGGAAATGGCGTGCTGGGACATCATCGGCAAAGCCGCCAACAAGCCGGTCTATGAGCTGCTGGGTGGCAAGGTCAACGAGCGCCTGCGTTCCTACACCTACCTGTACCCGGTCAACAGCAAGGGCGAGTACGACTACGACGACCCGGACCTGGCCGCCGAGTGCGCCATCGAGAATATGAACAAAGGCTTCACCGCCGTGAAGTTCGACCCGGCCGGCCCGTACACCGCGTACTCCGGCCACCAGATTTCGCTGGAAGTGCTGGAGCGTTGCGAGACTTTCTGCCGCAAGATCCGCGAGGCGGTGGGCGACAAGTGCGACCTGTTGTTCGGCACCCATGGGCAGATGGTGCCGTCATCGGCGATCCGCCTGGCCAAGCGCCTGGAGAAATACGACCCGCTGTGGTTCGAAGAACCGGTGCCGCCTGGCCAGGAAGACGCGATGGCCCAGGTCGCGGCCAAGACCAGCATCCCGATTGCCACCGGCGAGCGCCTGACCACCAAGTACGAGTTTTTCAAACTGCTGCAGGCCGGCGGCGCGTCGATCCTGCAAATGAACGTGGCGCGTTGCGGCGGGCTGCTGGAGGCGAAGAAGATCGCGAGCATGGCAGAAGCCTATTACGCGCAAATCGCGCCGCACTTGTACAACGGGCCGATCGGCGCGGCGGCGAGTTTCCAGCTGGCCACGTGCACGCCGAACTTCCTGATCCAGGAAAGCATCATGACCTGGGGCGGTTTCCACGCCGAAGTGCTGACCACGCCGCTGCAATGGGAGGACGGCTACATCATCCCGTCCACCGAACCGGGCCTGGGCGTGGAGCTGAACATGGACGTGGTGCGCAAACACACGCCGTACACCGGCGAGCGTTTGCACCTGCAGATGGCGCCGACGCCAGCTGACGTCAAAGACACTTCGCCCGCCAAGGGCTGATAAAAACGACTTACGCGGTAACCGTGAATGACATATGACTACATCATCGCCGGCGCGGGTGCTGCCGGCTGCGTTCTGGCCAACCGGCTTTCCGCTTCGGGCGAATACTCGGTGTTGCTGCTGGAAGCCGGTGGCAAAGACAGTTCCTGGTGGTTCAAGATCCCGGTCGGATTCGCCAAGATGTATTACAACCCGACCTTTAACTGGATGTACTACAGCCAGCCGCAAAAACACTTGGCTGGCCGGGAAATCTATGCGCCGCGCGGCAAGGTGCAGGGCGGTTCGGGTTCGATCAACGCCATGATCTACGTGCGCGGTCAGGCCCATGACTTCAATGACTGGGCGGCCAATGGTAACGACG
Source organism: Pseudomonas sp. PA-6-3C (assembly GCF_021605825.1). NCBI lineage: Bacteria > Pseudomonadati > Pseudomonadota > Gammaproteobacteria > Pseudomonadales > Pseudomonadaceae > Pseudomonas > Pseudomonas sp. PA-6-3C. The sequence continues at coordinate 76,356 of NZ_WKDV01000012.1, read as the reverse complement.
GTTGGGGTTTCAAGGATGTACTGCCGTACTTCCGCAAACTGGAAAATCACCCGCTGGGCGACACCGAGTACCACGGCGGCAGCGGCCCCATCAGCATCACACCGATGAAGGGCCAGACCCACCCGATTTGTGACGTGTTTCTCAAGGGCTGCGAACAGCTCGGCTACGGCCTCAGTGATGACTTCAACGGCCCCCATTTCGAAGGCGCGGGCCTGTATGACGTCAACACCCGCAATGGCGAGCGCTGCTCAAGCAGCTTTGCGCATTTGCATCCGGCGCTCAGTCGCACGAACCTGACCGTGGAGTTGCATGCACTGGTTGATCGTGTGCTGTTTGATGACCAGCAACGCGCCAGCGGGATTCGCGTGTCCCAAAAGGGCGTGGTGCGCACCTTTAAGGCACGCAAGGAAGTGATCCTTTGCGCGGGTGCCGTCGACACGCCGAAGATCCTGCAACTGTCCGGCGTGGCCGATCAGCAACTGCTGGCTGAACACGGCATCCCACTGGTCAAGCACCTGCCGGCCGTAGGTGAAAACCTGCAGGACCACTTGTGCGCCAGCTACTACTACAAGGCCAATATTCCCACCCTCAATGACGAACTCAGCTCTTTGTTCGGCCAGCTGAAACTGGGCCTGAAATACCTGTTCACTCGCAAGGGCGCGTTGGCGATGAGCGTCAACCAGGCCGGTGGTTTCTTTCGCGGCAACGACCAGCAGGCGGACCCGAACCTGCAGTTGTACTTTAACCCGCTGTCGTACCAGATTCCGAAAAACAACAAGGCCAGCCTCAAGCCCGAGCCGTATTCCGGTTTCCTGCTGTGCTTCAACCCGTGCCGGCCGACCAGTCGTGGCACCATCCGCATCGCCTCGAACAACCCGCGGGATGCGGCGTTGATCGATCCGAACTATCTGAGTACGCAAAAGGACATTGACGAAGTCATCCAGGGCAGCCGCTTGATGCGCAAGATCATGCAGGCACCTGCGCTCAAAGGCATCACGGTGGCCGAGGTGTTGCCCGGCGCGGCCGTGCAGAGCGACGAGCAGATGCTGCAATACTTCCGCGAAAACAGCGGCTCGATCTACCACCTGTGCGGCTCCTGTGCGATGGGCTCGGACCCGCAGGTGTCGGTGGTGGACAAGCGCTTGAAGGTGCACGGGTTGCACGGCTTGCGCATTGTGGACGCGTCGATTTTCCCGAATGTGACCTCGGGTAATACCCATGCGGCGGTGTTGATGGTGGCGGAGAAGGGCGCCGACCTCATACTTGAGGATGCCTGAATGTGGGAGCTGGCTTGCCTGCGATAGCGGCGGGTCAGTTGGCCCATTTGTTACTGGGAGACCGCCATCGCAGGCAAGCCAGCTCCCACAGTGTCTGTGGCAGACTCGCAGAGTTTGAATTGAAATACAGCCAGCTCCTACAGGGTCTGTGACAGCCGCATCGAGCTTGATTTGAAATACAGCCAGAATTGTGGGATCTGGCTTGCCTGCGATAGCGTCGGGTCAGCTGGCCCATTTGCTACTGGGAGACCGCGATCGCAGGCAAGCCAGCTCCCACAAGGTCTGTGGCAGCCTCGCAGAGTTTGAATTGAAATACAGCCAGCTCCCACAGGGTCTGTGGCAGCCCTTGAAGGTCGGCTACCAGCCGCGCAAGCGTTCCCAGCGTTGCACTTCACCGTTGTGCAACACGGCGTTATAGTTGCCGAACTGCGCCCCCGTGGCGCACGCATGATTGGGCAGAATACGCAGGCGCGTACCGAGCGGAAATTGCGTCACCACATCCACGCCGCCCGCTTCGAACCGCGCCACGCCATGTTCCTGATTGGCGCTGCTCAACAGCAAACCGTCGATCAACTCCCCGTGCTCATTGCACACCTGGCCATAACCAAAGTCGCGTTTTTGCGCTTGCGTGCCGCGATCCCGGCTCATGGCCATCCAGCCGGCATCGGTGATGATCCAGCCTTTTTCCGCTTGATGGCCGATCACTGTGGTCAGCACGCTCAAGGCCAGTTCCTCGGTGCGGCATACGCCGATGTTGTGCATCACCAGGTCAAAAAACGTATACACACCCGCGCGCAGTTCGGTCACGCCTTCAAGGCTTACGGCCGACAACGCGGTAGGCGTGGAGCCGACACTGACCTGATCGCAAGCCATCCCGGCGGCACGGATACGTTGCGCCGCTTCAACGCAGCGTGCGCGTTCCTGTTCGGCGATGGCCTGCAACGCTTCAGGCGTATCCAGGCCGTAGCTTTCCCCTGCGTGGGTCAATACGCCGACGAGGCTGTCTCCGAGCAATCGGGCGATGTCGAGCAATAACGCGTCCTGCGGCTTGACCCCGGAACGGTGGCCGTCGCAATCAATCTCGATCATCACGGCAAAGGTTTCACCCTGCGCGGCGCCGAAATCGACGATGGCCCGGGCGCCGGCGAGGCTGTCGGTGATCAGCGTCAGCGCGCAACCCCGGCGGCGCAGCGCCAGGGCCTGGGGCAGTTTGTGCGGGGCCATGGCGACGGCGTAGAGGATGTCCTGGATGCCCAGCTCAAAGAAATATTCGGCTTCCTTGAGCGTCGATACGGTGATGCCACGGGCACCGGCCGCTATCTGCGCGGCCACCACTTCGGCGCACTTGTGGGTTTTGACATGGGGGCGCAAATGCACACCCAGGCTGTCGGCACGCTGTTGCATGCGCTGGATGTTGCGCTGCATTTTCACGCTGTCTAGCAATGCTGCTGGGGTGTCCATGGTTAACGCTCCACAAGGGCGGACAGCGGCCAAATTGACGGCCTGTCCAGGACTGGATATGTTGTCTTGCATGAAAAAGACCTCTCCCGAAGAAACCACCCTGATCAGCCAGCTCGAACAGATTGCCGAAGGCTTGAGCAAAACCTTCAGCCCGTTCTGTGAGGTCGTGCTGCACGATTTGCGCGACCCGCAGCAGGCGATCCTGGCGATCCATAACAACCTCTCCGGGCGCTCGCCGGGCGACCCGACCACCGAGTTGGGCCTGGCGCGGATTGCCGACCCCGACTACCCGCAGATCATTGCCAACTACCGCAACCAATTCAGCGATGGGCGCCAGGTCAAAAGCACCTCGATCGGCATCAAGGACACCAGTGGCAAGTACGTCGCGGCCTTGTGCATGAACGTCGATCTCTCATTGTTTCGTGGCCTGCAGGGCATGCTTGAGCAATTTGGCTCGGTCACTGGCGACACCCTTATCGAATCCCTGGAGCCGTCCGGCGCCGATGTGATTCGCACCCGCATCGACCAGTTCGCCGCACGCCTGGCCACCACCCCGCGCGCGCTCAAGGCGGCGGATCGACGGCTGTTGCTGCAAGAGCTCAAGGACTCGGGCTGCATGGACATTCGCCGGGCCATGGAGACCGTGGCCGCGCACCTGGGCGTGTCACGGGCGGCGGTCTACACCTACGCCAAGTAGCGCGCCACAGCTTCAATCTCCACCAGATAACCGTGGTGCAACTCGGGCACCGGCACCACCGCGCGGGCAGGGCGATGCTCGCCCAGCGCGGCGGCGTAAATACGGTCGAATTGCGCCCAATGCTGCACCCCGGCCACATACACCGTGACTTTCACCAGATCCTGCGGCGAGCCACCGGCGGCTTTCAGGATGGCCAGCAGATTAGCCAGCGCAAGCTGGGCCTGTTCGGCAAACGATGCTTCAAGGTTGTGGCGCCCATCCGGGCTGACCGGCAATTGCCCGGAGATATACAGCGTGTCGCCGTGGCTGATGGCCTGGGAGTAATGCCCGGCAGGCGCCGAGGCGTTCTCGGTGTGGATGATATTCATGGTGCCTCGCTGAGCAGCGCGGCATAGCGCGCGATGTCGACGTTGCCGCCGGTGACGATAATGCCCACGCGCTGGCCCTTGAACCGCTCGCCCAGCTGGCGCAACGCCGCCAGGCCCAGGCAGCCGGTGGGTTCGACCACCATTTTCATGCGTTGCATAAAGAACTTCATCGAGGCCACCAATTGCGCGTCGGAGACGGTGAGGATGTCGGTCACCTTGTCGCGGATGATCGGGAAGGTGTAGTTGCCCAGGTGTTGGGTTTGCGCACCGTCGGCGATGGTCGCCGGGGTGTCGATGTGCACGATGCTGCCGGTCTGGAATGAACGCTGGCCGTCATTGCCTGCTTCGGGCTCAACGCCAAACAGTTGGCAATCGGGTGCCAGCGCACGGGTCGACAACGCGGTGCCCGAGAGCATGCCGCCACCGCCCAGGCCGACGAACAGGGCGTCCAGAGGGCCGGTGAATTCCAGCAGTTCCTTGGCGGCCGTGCCTTGGCCGGCGAGGATGTGTGGGTGGTCGTAAGGCGGGATCAACGTCATGCCATGCTCAACCGCCAAGGTGCGGCCGATTTGCTCACGGTCCTCGTTGAAGCGGTCATACAGCACCACGCTGGCGCCATATTCCCGGGTGGCGGCGACCTTGGCGGCGGGCGCGTCGGCGGGCATCACGATGGTCGCCGGCATGCCGAGCAATTGGGCGGCCAACGCAATGCCCTGGGCATGGTTGCCGGAGGAGAACGCCACCACCCCGGCCTTGCGCTGGTGTGCGTCAAACTGCGACAGGGCATTAAACGCACCGCGAAACTTGAACGAGCCAGCGCGTTGCAGGTTTTCACACTTGATGAATACCTGGGCACCGGTTTCAGCGTCGAGGGTGCGTGAGGTAAACACCGGCGTTTGATGGGCAAAGCCTTGCAGGCGTTGGGCGGCGGCGACGACATCTGAATAGTCAGGCAATTGCATGGGCGGACCTCGTGGGCGGATATGGATAAAATATCCATATCAAGACAAATAGTAAAGGATGGCTTGGCACCCAGTGCATAAACGCAATGTTGAAAAGAGCGTGGTGATCAGCAGCGATATTAAATAGAATGAATCTCATTTGAGACTCACTCGCGCTGCGCAGGTTGCTTTTCATGACTGATGCTGTTGCCCCGACCCATACTGGCGAAATGACCCTGTCGCGTTTGTACCGCGACCATCGCAGCTGGCTCGAAAGCTGGTTGCGGCGGCGCCTGGGCAATGCCTGGGATGCGGCGGACCTGAGCCAGGACACCTTTGTGCGGGTGCTGGCCAGTGCCCAGCCGATTGCGCAGATGCAGGAGCCACGGGCGTATCTGGTGACGGTCGGCAAGCGTTTGCTGGCCAACTTTCATCAGCGCCGCAGCCTTGAGCAAGCCTATCTGAAGGCGCTGGCGAATTTGCCCGAAACCTGCGTGCCGTCGCCCGAGCAACGCTGGCTGGTGCTGGAGACCTTGCACGCTCTGGATGAGTTGCTCGACGGTTTGCCGCGGGTGGTGCGGCGCGCGTTTCTGTGGAGCCAGTTGGAAGGCCTGGGTTATCGCGAAATTGCCGAGCGGCTCGACGTCTCTGAGCGCACGGTCAAGCGCTACATGGCCCAGGCCTATGAACATTGCCTGTTGGTGGCCCTATGAGTCACGAGGTTGCGCGTGCTGCGGCGCAGTGGTTGGCGTTGTTGGAGTCCGGAGCGGCCACCGAGCGTGACCACGCCAATTTGCAGGCTTGGCGCGACAGCCACCCTCAGCACGAACAGACCTGGCAGAAAGCCCAGTCGCTGCGCCAGCGCTTGCGTGACTTGCCCCAGGCCGTGGCGATGGCCAGCCTCGACCGCCCGCAACCGGGGCGACGTGCGTTGCTCAAGCGGGCCTTGGGCGTAGCGGCGCTGGTGCCGACCGCCTGGCTGATCAGCCGTCAGTTGCCCATCGAGGCATGGCGGGCTGATTTGCACACCGCCACCGGCGAGCGCAAACGCCTGCCGTTGGCCGATGGCAGCAGCTTGCAACTCAACACGGCGACGGCGGTGGATGTTGACCTGGCACAGCGGCGCATCACGCTGGTGGACGGCGAGTTGGCGCTGACGGTGCCGGGCGCGGCAGCGATCAGTGTGCACACGCGCTACGGCCAGGTAGAGGTGAGCCAGGCTGAAGTGTGCGTACGGCAATTGGCGTCCGGCTGCCGCGTGTCGGTGTTCAAGGGCGCGGTGCAGGTGCGTGATCTGGCCGGGCAATTGACGACGTTGAACAGCGGTCAGCAAGCCTCGTTAAAGCCTCACGGGCTGAGTGCCAGGGCGGCGTTTGATGTGCAGCAACTGGGCTGGCGTGACGGTGTATTGACCGCACAGAACCAACCCTTTGGGGATTTCCTGCGTGAGCTGGAGCGTTACCGCCCTGGCGTGTTGCGCTGGGACCCTAGCCTGGAAACGCTGCGGGTCACCGGCAGCTTTCGCCTGGATGACACCGACCGCATCCTCACACTGCTGGCCCAGACCCTGGGGTTTGAGGTGCGAGCGCGCACGCGGTATTGGGTGACACTCAGCCGAACCCTGGCTTGACGCTGGCCACCAGGTTCGTAGCGGTGAGCAGGCTTATTGTGGCGAGCAGGCTTGCCCTGCGTTGGGCTGCGAAGCAGCCCCAAAACAGTCACCGCAATTTTCCAGATGTTCTGCTTTGCGAACCCAAGGGGCCGCTGCGCGACCCAACGCAGGGCAAGCCTGCTCGCCACAACAGGCGGGCCTGGCATAACAGTCCCACTGGCCTCAGGAAGGCAACTCAATGCTCAGTGCCTAAATCACATGCGCGCGCTGCAACTCGGTCAATGACTGTGCCTTGAGCTGAGCCAGCGCCGGGTCACGCCGGTCCCTTGGGTGTGGCAGGTCGACTGCCAGTTCCCGGCGAATACTGCTCGGCCGGTTGTCCATTACCAGCACCCGGTCACTCAAGTACAGCGCCTCGTCGACATCGTGGGTCACCAGCAGCAAGGCAATCCCATGGTGCTCGGCCAGTTGCAGCAGCAAGTCCTGCAGTTTCATGCGGGTAAAGGCATCCACTGCGCTGAACGGCTCATCAAGCAATAACACCTGCGGGCGTGAATACAGCCCGCGTGCAATGGCCACGCGTTGCGCCATGCCGCCGGACAAGGCTTTGGGCAGCGCCTGGGCGAAGCCGGTGAGGCCGACTTCTGCGATCAACTGGGTAACCCAGGCCTTGTCATAGTGGTTGTCATCGCGCAAACCGATGTTCTGTTCCACCGTCAGCCAGGGCATCAGCCGTGGTTCCTGGAACACAAAGGCAACTTCGCCTTCGGGGCTGCGCAGTTCGCCCTGGAAGTCGGTCTCCAGGCCGGCGACGATGCGCAACAACGTGCTTTTGCCACAACCGCTGGGCCCGAGCAGGCTTACGGTTTCGCGCGGTTGCAGCGCCAACTGCACGTTGTTCAGCACCGTAATGCCGGCAAAGCTTTTGCGCGCCACGCGAAGCTCCAATAACGCTTTCATACTCATTGCTCCGCGCCTTCGCCTGTGAAGGTGTCGCGCCAGGCCAGGCAGCGTTTCTCCAAGGCTGCGAGCAGGCCATCGCTGAGCTTGCCCAGCAGTGCCAACACGGTAATGGCGGCCAGCACGATGTCTGGCCGTGAGGTTTCCCGACCATCGCTGAGCAAGTAACCGAGACCCTTGGTGGCCGCGATCAGTTCGGCCGCCACCAGGAACATCCACGCCAGGCTCAAGCCGCTGCGCAGCCCCGTGAACAGGCCGGGCAGGGCGGCAGGCAGCAGAATCCGGCGCACCAGGCGTGCTCGGCTGAAACCGTACATTTGCCCGACTTCCACCAGCTTGCGATCAATATCGCGAATCGCCGCGACACCGTTGAGGTACACCGGAAAGAACGCGCCAATCGCGATCAGCACGACCTTGGAGGTTTCATCGATACCCAGCCACAGCAGCAACAGCGGCACCCAGGCCAGGCTCGGAATCGAGCGCAGCCCGGCGAAGGTCGGCTCCAGATACGCTTCGGCTTCACGGCTCAACCCCACCCAGGCGGCAAACACCAGCGCCAGGCTGGCACCGATGGCAAACCCCGCCAGTACCCGCAGCAGGCTGGCGCTGATGTGTTTCCACAACGCGCCTTCGGCCAGGTCGGTGAGGGTCACTGCGATGTCGCTGGGGGCCGGCATCTGGTAGGACGGCAGCCAGCCGATGCGTACCACGCCCTCCAGTACCAGCAGGATCAGTACCGGCAGCACCAGGCCTTTGAGCCGTTTTGGCCAGGCGCTTCGGTTGATCACCACGGGTGCCGGCAGCGGCAGTGCTTGGCTTTTATCGGTCATCACGCCTCCCTTAAGGCTTGGGCAGGGTTTGGCCAAACGAAGTGTCGATCAACTGATCGATCACGGGGTCGACATCCACGCCACGACGGACTAATTCCTCAGACACCAGGATCGGCGCGGCGGCCTTGGATGACGCCACGTCCCTGGCGCTCAGCAGCGGGTTGCTCAAGTCGGTGCGCGACAATTGCAGCTTGGCCACTTCCAGCGGCAAGCCGGCTTCGTCTACGAGCAATTTAGCGAATTCATCCGGGTGCTTCACGGCCCAATCACGCGCCTTCTCATAGGCCCCGAGGACCTTGGTGATGGTTTGTGGGTGCTGTTTGGCGTATTGCTCGGTGACGCTGATTACGCCGTAGCTGTTGAAGTCTTTATTGCGATACAGCAAGCGCGAACCGGCCTGGATTTCACTCGCAGCCATGTGTGGATCAAGGCCGGCCCAGGCGTCTACGTCGCCTTTCTCCAAGGCAGTGCGGCCGTCGGGATGTTGCAAATGCACCAGCTCCACATCATCCTTTTTCAGCCCCGCCAGTTGCAGGCTGCGCAGGGTGAACAGGTACGGGTCGGTGCCTTTGGTGGCGGCGATTTTTTTGCCTTTGAGGTCTGTGACGGTTTTGAGCGGCGAGTCTTTGCGCACCACCAGTGCGGTCCATTCAGCACGACTGTAGACGTACACCGATTTGATCGGGCTGCCATTGGCGCGGCTCAACACCGCCGACAAGCTGGCAGACGAGGCAAAGTCGACGCCGCCACTGTTGAGGTATTCCAGCGAGCGGTTGCTGCCCTGGCTCAGCACCCAGCCGACCTTGGTGTTGGGAAGCGCCTGTTCGAGCCAGCCAAAATGCTTGAGCACCAGGCTCACGGGCGAATAGTAGGCGTAATCGAGGTTGACCTGGGCGGGGTCGGTTTCGGCGGCAAAGGCCTGGGGTTGCAGGCACAGGGCGAGGGCGCAGGCACTCAATAAAGCAAAGGGTTTCATGGAACAGCTCCAGACAAGGCGTTGAGAGAAGGCTTTTCTTATATTCAGAAAATTGAAACGGCATGTTCCATCATGCTTTAAAGGAATATGCAGTCTCTGTGCCACCTTGTGCGCAGCGTCTTTACGCGGGTTTCTATGGGGGCGGCTGTGGCGGGAGAGGGCAAAGTGTTGAATGGCTGTTGGCAGGCGAACACCTCATATATATCTGTATCGTATAAATAAAGACTTATATATTCCTTTTAATGTTGGTGCCGATAACGCATTTTGAGGGCCTGCGCATTCGTGCGGATTGACCCAACAGCCAAAAGGAAAGCCGACATGACCATTAAAGCGATCAACGTGCGCAACCAGTTCAAGGGCGTGATCAAGGAAATTTTGCTGGGGGAAGTGGTGTCCGAAATTGATGTGCAAACCGCGTCCGGCATCGTCACATCAGTGATCACCACCCGCTCGGTGCGTGACCTGGAATTGAAAGTGGGCAGTGAAGTGATTGCCTTTGTGAAGTCGACTGAAGTGTCGATTGCCAAGCTGTAAATGTGTTCGCAAGTGTGAGAGCTGGGGTGCCTGTGATGGGGGGCTTTTGGCGGGGTACATATCTGTTGCTGCGGTAACGGCTGCCTATGGTTCAGCTCTTACAGCGGGTCACTTTTGCAAGGACCGGAATGCCGGCCCAGTCAAAAGTAACCAAAAAGTCTTCGCCCCAACACTCGGTGCCTCGCTATGGCTCGGCATGCCCGCAATCCGCCAGTGATTTGGGGGGGGCGATTTCAGATCAAGATCAAAAGCACAGATCAAAAGACCGCTGACTTCGTCATCGAAAAGGATGTAAGGGCCACTGCAACAGCAAAGCCATACTCGGACTAATGTGGGAGCTGGCTTGTCGAATCGTCGCACCGCTGCGATGCCATCAACTCTGTGTACCTGACACACCGAGGTGTCTGCATCGCAGGCAAGCCAGCTCCCACATTAACCAGCTCCCACATCGATGTGTGGGAGCCTGCCCAATGCATCAGTTGATGTGCGGCCCACCACCGCCCGGCGGGTGCGGCTGCGGTTTGTCCGGTGGCGCATCGCTGGGCAGGTTCTTTGGCGGTGTGTTTGGGTCTTCGTAGTGCTTGTGCAAATCCCCATCCAGCCGATTGCTCGAGGAGCCGCCTTTGCTCGGCGTCTCCTCAAAGTGCTGCCATTCCGATTGCTGGAAGCGAAAGATGCTGTCATCGGTCGGCGTGTCGCGGCCGTGATAGTGGTGGATTTCGTAGTGGGCGTACTCGACTTTTTCCGCCCAGTCGTTTTGCAATAGACCGTCGTTGGCCAAGCCGCGATACCAATCGTTTTCCGCGTTGGTGGCCTTCTGCTTTTTGTTGTGGTCGACAAAGTAGCCGATGATCCCGCCCACCACCGCCAGCACCACGCCGACCAGAAACAGCGGCCCGGTCAATGCCGCTGCGGTGCCTGCGCCAAACAGTGCCGCCGCCCCGAGGACCCCGGCCGAGGCACCGAACGCGCCCCCGGCTACTTGCAGGCCACCGGCGGCCTGAGCCAGCGGGTCTTTGCTGTCGACGCCGCTCTTGATCGCCAAGGCGCCGAGCACGATATCGGCAAACCCTCCGACGATGTCCGTGGCCGGGCCGAGCACCTTGATCACGGAACCGGCGATTTTCGCAGACTTGGACGCGCCCAACTTGGCCGCACCGGCGGCAGCCAGGCCGTCATCCAGGTGCGTGGCCAGGCCATCGGTGGCTTGCTTGACCGCCGTATCGCCTTCGCCAAACAACTTGCTGATGCCGTCGTACTGACTGTCAGGCACCGCATCCAGCGCCGCGGAGATTTCCTTGCTGACCTTGGCGTCGATCTCGCCGCCGGGGCCAAAATCCAGCATTTTGCCGGTCACGCCTTCCTTGCCCCAGATTTCCGGCAAGGTTTTGTCCAGGCCCAGGAAGTCCACCAGGCCGCCCTTGCCCAGGGTCTCGCCGATCTTGTCACCCAGGCGCACGAAGTGGCTGGAACCACCGGCAAAACTCAGGAAGTCCTTGGCGATGCTCATGCGCTGCGCCGGGGTTTCGCCGAGTTTGCCGCCTTTGCCCACCAGTTGGTAAATCGCCGAAAACAGCGTCACACCCGCGCCAAGGGAGCCCAGGATGCCTTTGCTGTTAAGGGTGTTGAACACCTCACCGAGCATGCCGCGATCCGCTACCGCAATATAGGGTTTGCTCAGGGCCTTTTTGACGTCGGCTTCGCTGATGGTGCCGCTGTTCTTGTAGACCTCGCCGAGTTCTTCCAGGGCCTTGGTGACACCGGCCGATTTCTCCTTGCCTTGCAGCCCCTCGTTGAGGAACTTCTCCAGGGTTTCCTGGGTGCGGCGCGGCAGGTCGAGCAGGTTGCCTTTGAGCACGCCCTTGAGCAGGCCGAACAAGTCTTTGGTCGCCAGCTCCTTGTTGTCGTCGGAGATTTTGCTCGGGTCCGAGAGGATCGCATTAAGGTCGGTGGTCAAGCCGTCGGCCTGGATATTTTGCGCGGCCTTGCTGGCGGCTTCGGGGTCGAACAGCGACAGCGAGGTGAGGGTGTCACTCAAGTCCTTTTGCGCGTCGCTGGACTTGCCCTGGTTTTGCAGGTCTTTGAGGTACAGCACGTAGTCGGGGTTGGCGGTGAGATCGAGCAGCTTCTGCTTGACCTCATCCTTGTTGGGCAACTTGTTGAGCGCGTCGTCCATTTTCGACTTGTAGTCAGCCTGGATGGTCGGGTCGTTGAACAGCTCGCCGATCTGCTTTTGCACGGCCTTGCCGTCGATGATGTCGTGCATGTCGGCCGCGCTCAGCTCGGTTTGCTTGTCATCCGACTCGCGCCAGGTGGTGTTGAACGGGCGTTTGGCTTCTTCATAGCCGGTGATGCCATGGCCATTCTGGTACGCGGCCTGGGCTTCCAGGGCGCGCACCAGCTTGGCCCGTGGGTCATCCTTGGGGATCGAGCCGTCCTTGACGCCAGCGCGGTAGGTGTCGATCAGTTGGGTGGTGGCCAACTCACTGACGCTCATAGTCGGCGACTTGTCGTCCTTGGGGTCCGAATGCACGCCGGTGTCCATGTTCAACACATCCAGGTCACCAGCCTTGGGCAGGTTGTGCTTGGTGCGGGTGTCGTCGATGGAACTGGCGCTGAAGGCTTCCCATTTGGCCAGCACGTCATCATAGAGCTGTGGGCTCAGTTCCTTGGAGACGATGACCTTGCCTTCGCTGGTTTCATAGCGGATCAGGCCGTCGCCCAGTTCATCGGGAGAGCCGAAGGTGATGTCGGTGTTTTTCAGGAAGTCATTCGGCCCGGCCAGCTTATAGCCGGCGTCTTCACTGGTGTGGATCTTGGCCCAGGTGTCGTTGGCCGTGGCCACGCTTTTGAACAGGTCGGGGCTGATGTCGGCAGACACCACCACCTTGGTGCCGTCCTGCAATTCGTAGGTGAGGACGCTGTCTTTCTGGTCGTTGTTCCAGCTGAAGTTCTTGTAGTCGTTGAGCCCGGGCACGGGCGTGTTGGCGTCGGCCAGTGCTGCACCGTTGTTCAGTTCGCCTTCAATCACGGCTTTTTTGCCGGGGTCGGAGTACACCGTATTAAGGCCCGCCAGGTAGTCGAACAACTTGGGGTTGTCTTCACGGGCGACGACGACTTTTTCGCCGTTGCTTTCGTAGCGGATCAGCCCGGGACCCACTTCGTCCACCGGGCCTACCGCAGTGCCGCCGTAGGGTGGCCATACTTCGTTGTCGGTGGCGCGACGGTAACCGGCATCTTCACTGCTGGAGAGGCCGGAGAAACTTTCATAAGCTTCCTTGGCCTTTTGGAAAGCCTCGGGGTTGTCACGCTGGCTGATCACGAACTTGCTGCCGTCCTGGGTCTCGTAGCGGATCACGCCAGGGCCGGTTTCATCGGGCGGGCCGAGGGCTTTGTAATCGGCCAATGCACCAGGCGCTGTGCCCTCGGCGCCCAGGCTCTGATAACCGGCGTTCTGGCTGGCGACCACGCCAGAGAGTGACTTGAAGTCCTGGCTGACCTGCTTGAACAGCTCCGGGCTGTCGTGCTCGCTGACGATGATCTTCTTGCCGTCCTGGGTTTCATAACGAATCAGCCCAGGACCCACTTCATCGGGCGGGCCGATGGCCTTGTAGTCGGCCAGGGCAGCAGGCGGCGTGGCGTCTTTGGCCGCGAGTTCATAACCGTCTTTTTTGCTCGCATCGAGCCCCGATGGCGACTTGTCATGGGGTTCGACTTTTTTATGGGCGCTGTTCTTGAGCAGCACAGCAAATGCTTCGCCCGATGTTGATAGGGTGCGCGGAAGGCTTTTGGGCTCGGACGAGCGATCAAGCGGCTGGGTCGACATGCCATGGAACTCCTGCTGTTGCCGGTGGGACGGGTCGGCAAAAACAGTAACAGCAGGGGTTCGGCACTCGTTGCGAAACGTTGTGAAATGCGTTTTAGCGGTGACGCAGTGCACGTTCCATGCGCTGCAAACCCTCTTCGAGCATCGATCGTGGGCAACCGAAGTTCAGGCGCACGAATTGCTGGCTGTCATCGCCGAATTCGATGCCTGCGCTCATGCCGACCCTGGCCTGCTCCAGGAAGAACTGCTGCGGGTCGGCAAGGCCCAGGGCGCTGCAATCCAGCCAGGCCAGGTAGGTGCCTTGTGGCGCGTGCATCACCACGCCGGGCAAACGGGTTTGCACGGCGTGCAGCAGGTAGTCGCGGTTGGCTTGCAGGTACTGCACCAGCGCATCCAGCCATTCGCTGCACTGGCTGTAGGCGGCGCGGGTGGCTTCCAGGCCCAACGGGCTGACGCTGTCGACCATGCCGCAGCGGGCATTGTTAAAGCGCTCGCGCACCTCGGCATTTTGCACCACGGCAAAGCAAGTCTTCAGGCCGGCGACGTTATAGGCCTTGCTCGCCGACATCAGGGTGATGGTGCGTTGGGCGATCTCGGGGCTGAGGCTGGCGGTGGGAATATGGCGACGGCCGTCAAAGCACAGCTCGGCATGGATTTCGTCACTGATGATCAGTGCACCGTTCTCCACGCAGGCGTTGGCCACGGCCAACAGTTCTTCACGCGCAAAGACCTTGCCCACTGGGTTGTGCGGGTTGCTCAGCAGCAGCGCACCGGCGCCCTTCAGCGCCTGGCGCATGGCGGGCATGGGCGTCATGTACTCGCCGTTGATCAACTCGAACGGCACTTCGATACGCGGCAGGTTCCAGTGGCCCGGTGCCAGGCGAATCGGCCGGTAGTTGGGGGTTTGCAGCACCACGGGCTGGCCCGGCTGTACGAACGCATGCAGGGCCATATTGAAACCAGGCTCGACACCGGGCAGGAACAGCAACTCTTCAGGTTGTACGCGCCAGGCGTACTTGGCCCACAGGTCCGCGATGATGGCTTCGCGCACATCCGCGCCAGCCACGCTGTAGCCGAGCACCTGCTGGTCGAGGCGTGCGTGCAGGGCTTGCAGGACGGCGGGTGGCGCGGCGATATCCATGTCGGCGATCCACATCGGCAGAACGTCTTGCGGGTAACGGTTCCACTTGGTGCTGCCGGTGCCTTGGCGGGGGTGGATCGTGTCGAAATCAAAGCTCATGGGTGGCTCGTATCAGGGAGGCAGGTGCAGGAATGGCGCTGATTCTAGCGCCATTAATTTTATAGGCCAGTGCTGATTGCCGCCGATAGCTGCAGGTGTGCCTGTTCCACGGCCCGAGCGACCGCTTCTTCACCGCGCACCATGGCGCCCAGGTAGACGAAATCCACCGAGTGGATGCCCACCGTAGACAGGATGGTGGTCATGTAAGGCGTGAGAAAGTCCGGTTCATGCCCCTTGCGCGCATTGCCGCTGCTGACCAGCACGAAGGTGCGGCGGTCCTTGAGCAGGCCGACTTTTTCGAACTGCGCATTGATGGTAAAGCTGCGATGGATGCGCACCACATGGTCGATCCAGACCTTGAGCGCCGCCGGTACGGTGAAGTTGTGCACCGGCGTGCAGAGGATCAACAGGTCGCAGGCTTCCAGTTCGACGATCAGCTGTTCCGACAACGCCGTGGCGCTGCCACTCAAGCCGCCAGGCGTAGTGAGTGCATTCGCGTATTCACGGGTCAGCGGCGCCAGCGCCTGGCTGCCGTAGTCGCGTTCGATGACCTCTGCGCCAGGCACCAGGTCGTTGAGCAAGGCACGGGCCAGCTTGAAGGTCTGCGCGGCCTTGCCGTGGGGGCTGAAGCTAAGGAGCAGGGCGCGGGTCATTGGCTCAGGTCCTGGGAAAAGTGCATGCCTCGCGGCAGCAGGCCTTGGCGGAAATAGAAACGCTGGGCCAGGGCCATATGCAGGCCGGTGTCCAGCACCAGGTAACGATAACCGCGTGCGCGGGTTTCTTCGCGGACGCGGTCGAGCAACTGCTCGCCCAGGCGTCGGCGCTGCAAGGTGGCGTCTACCACCAGGTCATCGACGTAGATGAACTTGCCGTACAGGGTGTTTTCCGTCAGGCGGTAGCCGGCCAGGCCAATGACTTTGCCGTGTTCGCGTGCGGCCAGCAGATGATAGCCGTTCTGGCGCTGGCGTTGAACCTGCGCGGCGAAACTGGCGACGTCGGTCAGGTGCGGGCGCAGTTGCTGCATCACGGCAAAGCTTGCGAGGCAGTCGGTCTCGGTTTCCATCAGGGCGAACTCAATGGGTTCATTGGTCATCAAGGTTCTCCAGATGGGCCTTGATCGCCTCCGGTACTTTACGAAAACTGATGGCCACGCGGTTCAAGGCGTTCATCAAGGAAATGGCCAGGGTCAGGTCGGCGACTGCCTTCTCGTTGAACACCGCTGCCACGGCGGCGTAGTCGGCATCCGGCACGTGGGTTTGCGCCACCTGGGTGACCACTTCGGCCCAGGCCAGGGCGGCTTGTTCACGCACAGTGAACAACGGCAAGGCTTCACGCCAGGCGGCCAGCAGCATGATCTTTTCCAGGCTTGCGCCTTGCTTGAGCAGGCCGCGGGAATGGGAGTCCAGGCAATAGGCGCAGCCGTTGAGCTGCGAAACCCGCAGGTACACCAGTTCAATCAGTTCTTTCTCCAGGCCACAGCCATGCACATAGCTGTGCACGGTGCCCAGGGCCTTGTAACCAGCGGGGGCGGCGTTGCCGTAATCGAGACGGTGTTTCATGGGTGATCCTTGGGTTGCGTTAAGAGATGCGCCATTTTCGGTGGTGGCCGGGTTGCTCGACAGGGGCATGATTGGACAAGTGGGTTGGGACATGATCAGACTCCACCTTGTCGTCCTGCCGAGCCCCCTTGTGATGTCTTCATTGCCCAAATATCAGGAAATCTACCGCCGCTTCCGGCTGGCCATCGACCAGGGCCAACTCGGCCCCGGTGATCGGGTGCCGTCGGTGCGCAGCCTGGCGCTGGAACTCAAGATCGCCCGCGGGACCGTGGAGGCGGCTTACCAGTTGCTGGTCAGTGAGGGTTTTTTTGAGGCGCGTGGGCAGGCGGGCACCGTGATTGCGCGGACATTGCCGCAGGTGGCGATGAAGCCCCAGCCCGTCGCACCACCGCCGACATCGGCGCCGCCAGCCTTGCAAATGGGCCAGCCGGCGCTGGATGCCTTCCCGCGCAAGCTATGGGCGCGGCTGGTCACCCAGCAAGTGCGCCGCACCGACGCCGACAGCCTGGCCATGGGCGATGTGCGCGGCGCCCAGGCGTTGCGCGTGGCGATTGCCAGCTATCTCGCGTTGTACCGAGGCGTGGAGTGTACGCCCCAGCAGGTATTTATCTGTTCGGGGTATGCCGGCTCCCTGACGCTGTTGTGCGATGCACTGCAAATGGCCGGGCAACGTTGCTGGTACGAAGACCCGGGCTATGTGCATGCGCGGCAGTTATTGAGTCATCAAGGGGTTGAGCTGGTGCCGGTACCGGTCGACCGTGAAGGGCTGGATGTTGAGCAGGGCATCCAGCGTGATCGGCAAGCACGGCTGGCGATTGTGACGCCGGCCCACCAGAGCCCGCTGGGTGTGGCGTTGAGCCTGACGCGCCGCCAGGCCTTGCTGGCCTGGGCGCAGAAGCAGGGCAGTTGGGTGCTGGAGGATGATTACGACAGTGAGTTTCGCTACCAGGGCCAGCCATTGGCGGCGCTCAAGAGCCAGGATGTGCACGACCGGGTGATCCATGCCGGGAGCTTCAGCAAAATGCTGTTTCCGGGCTTGCGCCTGGGCTATCTGGTGGTGCCGGCAGCCTTGGTGGAGGTGTTTGGGCGCAGCGCCGAGGCCTTGCAGCAGCGCGGTGCGCAGTTGTTGCAACTGACCGCGGCGGATTTTCTCGAGCAGGGCCATTTCACCCGGCACTTGAAAAAGATGCGTCAGTTGTATGCGCTGCGAAGGGGTTTTTTGGTCGCCGCGTTACAGGCCCATTGCGCGGATTTTTTACGCGTGGATGAACAGGCCGGGGGGATTAACCTGTTGGCGCGGTTGCGGGTGCCTGTTCCGGATCAGGTAGTTGCCATGGCAGCCAATGAGGCGGGGTTGGCGGTTAACGCATTGTCAGCGTGGACCCTTGAGCCGAGAGGTGGGCAGGGGTTGTTGATGGGCTTTACCAATGTGGCGACGGCCGCACAGGCTAATGAGCTGGGATTGAGGCTGTTGCAGATACTGCGGGCATGTCACCCGTAAAGTGTGGGAGCCGGCTTTTTTGGGGGCGCTTCGCACCCCAGCGCAAGCAAGCTTGCTCGCCACGGCAAGCCCGCCCACACATTTAGATCGTGTTCAGCTTTAAAACGTCAGGGTTTTACGGGTGTTGGCAAGGTTACAAGGTTGACGTAGCCATCCCAGAATTTCTGCTGGTCGACACCAAACACCACCTTGGCTTTTTGCGTGCCCACCGGCGCGCCTTTTTTGTAGCCCAGCGCCCGGCCGTAGTCGGCGCCAAACGTGGCGTCCACATCCACCCACAGGTCGCGAGACTCAGTGACAATCTCCGGGCTCACCAGAAACAGCGCCGGCAAGCTGTCCCAGGTAAAGCTGTGGTAGCTCGGGTCATTGTCGAACAGCGGCCCGAACTCGTGCTTGTAGAGATCGGCAATCGCACCTTTGTGGGCTATCACGCGCTGGTACACCGACGTGTCGAAGGTGACTTTCTCACACACATCGTTGGGGAAAATCACGTGTTCGATGGGTGAGCGCAACACAATCTTCGCGGCCTCCGGGTCGAACCACCAGTTGAACTCCGCCGCCGGCGTGGTGTTGCCCGGAATCTCCAGGGCTCCGCCCATGTACACGATGCGCTTGATCAGCGGCACGATATCCGGCGCCGAGCGAATCGCCAGGGCGATGTTGGTCAGCGGGCCGACGGCCAGAATGGTCACCTGGTGCGGGTTGGCCCGCACGCTTTGCACAATGAACTGCGCGGCGGTTTCACTGCGCAGCTGGGTGTGGGTGGCCAGGCCATCCGGTGGCGCGACCAGCTGCGCGGGTGAAGTCGGGCGCGGGTTTTTGAACGCGCCCGGCCAGCCTGAACCAAACAGGGCTTTTTCTGCCTCGTAGGTGGCGTAGTCATGCAGCAACGGGTAGGCGGCGCCGGAGTAGACGCCGACCTGTTTTTCCACACCCATGCGCTCTACGGCCTTGAGGGCGTCGACCTGTTCCTGGTCGACCCAGGCATTGCCGCTGACCAGGGTCATGCCCAGCAGGTCGATGCGTTTTTGCGCGTGCAACTGCGCGAGCATGATAAAGGCTTGGCCGTCATCATTGAGCACGTTGAAGTCGGTGTCGAAGATGACTTTTTCAGGCGCGGTTTGCGCTGCCTGTGCCGTGCCGGCACACAGGCCGACGGCGACAAGCAACGCGCAGCTTTTAAGAAAACCTTGCATGGTGATTCATCCGCAAAAAATTGTTGTTATTAACGGTTCACCAGTTTCGCCGGCAAGGCGATGACCAGGAAGCTGCTGAGGATCAGGCAGCCGGCGAAAAACCACAAGGCACCCGCACTGCTGCCGGTGACGTCGATGGCAACTCCCATCAACGAGTTGCTCACTAAGCCTGCGATATTCGCCACCGAACAGGCCAGGGCAAAGCCGGTCGCCGCTGCGGTGCCTTTGAGGAAGGTTGCCGGCAGGCTGAAAAACACCGGCACGGCGCCGATGATCGCGGCTGAGGCAATGGCGAACAGCAACACGGTGGCGACCACGCTGTGGGTAAAGAACGTGCTGGTGGCCATGGCCGCCGCACCGATGAAGAACGGCACGATGATGTGCCAGCGGCGTTCGCGGTGTTTGTCGGAGCTGGCGCCGATCAGCAGCATGCCCAGCAGCGCCGCAACGCTGGGCAATGCAGTCAGCACGCCGATATGGAAGGTGTCGGTCACTCCGGCATTGCGGATGAAGGTCGGCATCCAGAACCCCATGGCATAGGCGCTGAGCAGGATCGAGAAGTCGATACCGCCGAGCATCCACACTTTGAGGTTGAAGAAGCCGTCACGGAAGCTGTGCTTGCTGCCGGTGGCGTCGGCTTCGTCCTTGCGCAGTTCGCTTTCCAGCAGGGCCTTTTCTTCGTCCGACAGCCATTTGGCCTGTTGGAAGGTGTTGGGCAGCGCCCAGAAAGTCAGCACGCCGAGCAAAACGCTGGGCACCGCTTCGATCAGGAACAGCCACTGCCAGCCACGCAGGCCGCCCATGTTGTCGAAGTGGCCCATGATCCAGCCTGACAGCGGGCCGCCGATGACGCTCGACAGCGGCAGGCCGATCATGAACAGCGCGATGATGCGCCCGCGTCGGTGCGTCGGGAACCAAGTGGTCAGGTAATACAAAACCCCCGGCAAAAACCCGGCTTCGGCGGCGCCGAGCAGAAAGCGCAGGATGTAGAACTGGGTGGTGGAGGTGACCAGCATGGTGCAGGCCGAGAGCAGGCCCCAGGTGATCATGATGCGCGCGATCCAGATCTTCGCGCCCACTCGTTCGAGTACCAGGTTACTGGGGACTTCGAAGATGATGTAGCCAACGAAAAACAAGCCGGCACCGAGGCCGAACGCGGTTTCGCTGAAGTGTAACTGGTCGAGCATCTGCAACTTGGCGAAGCCGATGTTGATGCGGTCCAGGTAGGCGGCCAGGTAGCAGAAACACAGGAACGGAATCAGCTTCCAGGTGATCTTGTGGTAGAGCGTGGTAACGGGGTCGGCGACCGTGGTCGCGGGCGCTGCATTCGCAATGGGCATTGGGGTGTCTCCTGGCGGTGACTTATGGTTTTTATACAGCCGCTTTTTTCCAGCACTTCGGAGTGCTGTAAAAGCGACATCCAAAGGCAGTGTCAGAAGACTGAAAGCTGCACCGGCTTTTTAATGTGGGAGCTGGCTTGCCTGCGATAGCGGTGGATCAGCAACAATTATGCTGCATGACACTCCGTCATCGCAGGCAAGCCAGCTCCCACCGTTGGGCGGGGGCGGCTCACAGTTTTGTGCAAGACCGCGCTCTATGGCGCAGTTCTTCGTAACCTTTATTGCTCCCTGAACTTGCTCATCGCCTCCTGCTTGCTCACTACATCGCCATACTTGCTGTCGATGTCGAACAGGTTGGCTGCATGGGGCGCCGGGTGTCGGTCGCCGACGCATTCGCGCACGACAATGGTGCGAAACCCATGCTGCACCGCATCCACGGCCGTGGCGCGGATGCAGCCGCTGGTGGAACAGCCGGCCAGCACCACAGTGTCGATGCCCTGGGCGTGCAGCATCGGGGCCAGGCTGCTGCCGAAGAAGGCGCTGGCGTACTGTTTGGTGATCACCACTTCATCCGCCTGGGGCAATACCTCGAGGCAGAACGCTGCGAGCGGGTTGCCCTCGACCATGTCCTTCATCACCGGCGCCTTCTTGACCCAGATACCGCCGTCGGCGAAATGGCCGGGATGGTAGCGGATATTAGTGTGCACCACCGTAATTGCGTGTCGGCGAGCGGTGGCCAGCAATTCGACACTTTCAGCTACGGCCACCACCACTTCGGGGGCATACAGCGGCGCGCCTTCGGTGGTGTAGCCCTGCATGAAGTCAATCATCAGCAGCGCAGATTTTTTGCCGAAGCCGATGCGATTGCCCCAGACGCCCTGGTAGTTGGCGTCGGCGGATTGGTTGTTCATCTTCTCAACCCCTCATTTTTGTGTGGCGAGCGAGCTTATGTGGCGAGCGAGCTTGCTCGCGCTGGGCTGCGAAGCGGCCCCAAAAAAGCGGGAGCGCTGCGCACTCCAGCGCGAGCAAGCTCGCTCGCCACAACAAGCTCATTCGCCACATAAGCTCATTCACCACGAGTGTCAGTAAGCGCCGGACAGCAAGGCGCCGGCACCGGGCACGATAGGTTCCAGGTCCAAGGCCTTGAGCATCGCGTAGGTGGTGGCGATGGCGGCGGTGAGCACCGGTTTGCCGGTTTGCGCTTCAACCTTGGCCACCACCGGCAGCGACTGCATCTGCACGCAGGCAGAGAGCACTATCACGTCCACCCCTTCCAGGTTCATGCCGGCGACGATGGCCGGCAGGTTGGCCGGGTCGTGGCGCGCCACTTCGAGGTTGTCGGGGATCTCCAGGGCGCGCCAGTCCACCACGTCAAAGCCTTCTTCGCGGATGTAGTTCACCACCAGTTCGGTCAGCGGCTTCATGTACGGCGCGACGATGGCAATGCGCTTGGCGCCCATCACTTTCAAGCCTTCGATCAAGGCGCCAGCGCTGGTGATCACCGGGGCGTTGGCATCGTTATCGGCGGTGGCTTTACGCAAACGTTGTTCGGAATTGCGGTGATAACCCAGGCCCATGGCCATGATCGCCACCAGGCACGCATAGCCCAACACGTCGACCTTGGCGTCGGACAGCTCGATGGCGCAGCGGTCGGACTCGCCGTCCATGGCCGCCAGTTCTTCCTTGCGCACCTGCTTCATGCGCATGCGGCTGGAGTGAAAGGTAAAGCGTTCGGGGCGGATCGCCTGGCGCGCGTTAAGCATCGCCGGGATCTCGGTTTCCATGGTGGTGTTCGAACTCGGCACGATCTGGCCGATACGGTAAGGCTTGAGCATGGTGGTTCCCTTATTGTTGTGTGAGGAAGCCGTCGAGTGCGGCAAAAAAGCCCTCAAGGTCATCCCACGGAATCATGTGCCCGGCGTTCGGTACACGGGCGACCTGGATAGCGGGCTGCAGGTCCTGGATTTCGGCGATGTCTTCATCCAGGATCACGCCGCCGCGCCCGGCCACCATCAACAGGGCTGGGGCCTTGAGCTTGGGCAGGTGCTGGTGGAAGTCGACCGTGTGGAAGTCATCGAAAGCACGCACGATGGCGGGCTCATAACAGGTGTGCAGCCATTCGGCGCGCAGCTGCAGTTGCTCGACGGTCCAGGTGGCGCAGAAGGCGCGCATCGCGTCAGCGTCCATGCCGACCAGCGATTGGCGGATCGAGTCGACGTACCATGGCAGCTTGCTCGGGTATTCACGGCGGCCAGGCCCGGACACTGGCGGGTCGATCAGCACCACGCGGTTTACACCCTGGGGGCGCATGACCGCGCTGTGCACGGCAAACCGCGCGCCCATGGAGTGGCCGACCAGGTGGTAGCTATCCAGCTCAAGCGCATCGGCAAACGCGCCAATGTCCTCGGCGCAGGTGTCTGCGCTGTAGTCCAATTGCGGCCCTGTGGACGACAAGCCGCGCCCGCGCACATCCAGCACGTAAGTGTCGAACCGGGTGCCAAGACGCTCAGCCACAAAACCCCAGGTAATCGCCGGGCTGGTGATGCCCGGGATCAAAATTAGCGCCGGGCCTTTGCCGCCGTAGCGCAGGTAGTGCTGGCGAATACCATTGGCTTGCACATTGGCGCCATACAGGAAGGTACTCACGCGGCCACCCCCGATTTCAGTTCCTGGGCGTACAGGTCATAACCGTACACCCAGGCCGGGTCTTCCTGGGTGCGCAGCCAGGTGTTGGCGTTGGACACCGCTTGTACGCGGGACGCACGTTCCTTGCGGTTGGCTTCGTAGAGCTGGAACGCCGTGCGGTAGTCGCTGATACCGGTTTCCTGCAAGCAGCGGGTGAGCATGGCCGCGTCTTCGATGGCCATGCCGGCACCCTGGGCCATATGCGGTTTCATCGGGTGGCAGGCGTCACCCAGCAACACCAGGCGGCCACGGCTCCACAGCGGCAACGGGTTACGGTTGCGCAGCGGCCATTTGGTCACGCTTTCGGTGGACTCGATCAGCGCCTGCACGGTGGGGTGGTAGCCTTTGAAGGCGTCAAACATCTCTTCGCGGCTGCTGTCGACAAACGCGCCCTGGAAGTCCCATTCGGCATGGGGCACGCCGGTCACGTAGTAGTACTCGTCACGCTTGCCGGTGGTGTAGTAGACCATCATGTGGCGGTCCTCGGTCCACCACTTGATGCAGTCTTCGAACTTCAAGTCGTACTTGGCCAACTGGTCGCCACGGATCAGCGCACGGTGCGCGACCCAGCCGCTGTACAGCGGTTTTTCCACGCCGAGCAGCTCTTCACGGATCCTGGAGTTGATGCCATCGGCGCCGATCACGATATCGGCGTAGGTCACTTCGCCGTCGGCAAAGGTCAGGCGCACTTGGGTATCGGTTTCTTCGAGGTTTTCCAGGCGCTTGTTGAAGTGCAGGGTGCCAGGTTTGAGGGTCGACATCTGCAATGCATGCAAGTCGCCACGGTGCACGGTGATGTAGGAAGCGCCGTAGCCGGTGAGTGGAATACGCGAGAGGTAGTCACCGCTTTCGCCGCAACGGCTGAACCAGTGCTCGGGGTGCGAGCCCATCAGGTCCAGCTGTTTTTCGATGCCCATGCGGCGGAAGATTTTCATGATGTTAGGCCCCATGTGGATGCCTGCACCCAAGCGGGAAAACTCCGGCGCCTGTTCATAGATATCGACATCGAAACCGGCTTGCTGCAGCAGTGTGGCCGCCGCCGCGCCGCCCAGGCCGGCACCGACGATGGCGATTTTTTGTGTGCTTCCCATGGGGCGTGAACCTCTCTCTTTTTGATTTTTGGCGGCATCTGTCCGCAAGGTTTTTAAAGTGTATACGCTCATTTTTTGAAATGGGAAGCCTACGTTCATAATTTTATTTTTTGGCCGTATTTATCCTGTGTAACGGGTTTTTGCCTTTATCTGTAGTGTTTGTGTGGTTTGGTAACGTTTTGGTGTGCTACTTGCAGTTCGTCTTTAATTCGGGTCTTATCGTTATTAATTGGCGTACACACTATAAAAATGCACTAGGGTGAAGCGCGGTGCTTGAACTTGGTGCAGCCCCACAGGAGACAGGAAAATGCCGGTAAGCGATTGCGAACTGACCCAGATGTTTGAACACGTGTTGAAACTGTCGAAGGTCGACCCGACCCAGAGCGTCGCCGTGCTCAAGAGCCATTACTCGGACCCGCGTACCGTGCGTGCTGCGATGGACGCGGCGCAGCGCCTGGGGGCCAAGGTGTATGCGGTGGAACTGCCGTCGTTCAACCATCCCAAAGCGATGGGCAACGACATGACCGCCTACTGCGGCGACACCGCACTCACCGGCAATATCGCTGCCCAGCGCGCGTTGGAGGCCGCCGACCTGATCGTCGACACCATGATGCTGCTGCACTCGCCGGAGCAGGAGCAGATCCTCAAGACCGGCACGCGTATCCTGCTGGCGGTGGAACCGCCGGAAGTGCTGGCGCGCATGCTGCCCACCGAAGCCGACAAGGTGCGTGTGCTGGCGGCCGAGCAGTTGCTGAAGAAGGCGCGCTCGATCCACGTCAAATCCCGCGCAGGCAGTGATTTCCGTGCAGCGCTGGGCCAATACCCGTCGGTCACCGAGTACGGTTTTGCCGACGAGCCTGGGCGCTGGGACCACTGGCCGAGTGGTTTCCTGTTCTCCTGGCCCAACGAAGAAACCGCCGAGGGCGTGCTGGTGCTGGATATCGGTGACATCCTGCTGCCGTTCAAGACCTACACCCGCGAGAAGATCACCCTGGAGATCGAGAAGGGCTTTATCACCAAGATCCACGGCGGTTTCGAGGCCGAGTACCTGCGCGATTACATGAAGTATTTCAATGACCCGGAGGTGTATGGCATCTCTCATATCGGCTGGGGCTTGCAGCCAAAGGCGCAGTGGACGGCCATGGGCTTGCACGACAAAAACGATGGCATGTGCATGGATGCGCGGGCGTTCTACGGCAACTTCCTGTTCTCCACCGGGCCGAATACCGAAGTGGGCGGCACGCGCAAGACGCCATGCCATATGGATATTCCGCTGCGTAATTGTGATGTGTACCTGGATGATGAGGCGGTGGTGATCGGCGGCGATGTCGTTGCACCGCAAGCGTCCCTGGCACGCTGAGTTTTCAAGTGTGGGAGCTGGCTTGCCTGCGATAACGGTCTGGCAGGCACATCACGGCTAGCTGATCCGGCGCTATCGCAGGCAAGCCAGCTCCCACAGTTTGAGCGTGCTCCTTTAGTTTGAGGCTTGAGTCCGTTCACTATCCCCGCCATCATGCCGACCATCGCTAATCACCCACCGAGCCACGCCGTGCCTGATTCCTACGTTTTCTCTGAACAAGTTGGCCACCTGCTGCGCAAGGCCTACCAGCGCCACCTGGCGATTTTTCAGCAGAATGTCGGCGACTCACAACTCACCGCCGTGCAGTTCGTCACCCTGTGTGCGCTGCGCGATCACGGTGCAAGTTCCCTCACCGAACTGGTCAAGGCCACGGCCGTCGACCAGGCGACCATTCGCGGTATCGTCGAGCGGCTCAAGGCCAAGGCGCTGATTACCCTGGAACCAGATCCCCAGGACAAGCGCAAGGTGGTGGTTGACCTGTCGCCAGCCGGCGCCGAACTGGTCGCGCAAACCGCGCCGCGTGCCGCGCAGATCAGCGAGCTGACCATGAGCAACCTCAACCCCGCCGAGCGCGTGGCGGTGCTGTTTCTGCTGCGCAAGATGATCGACGACCCGCAGGAATAAACCGGCGCTGGCATCGTTTTTGCTCTGAGTTCATGTAGTAGTCACTTCACGTGCCAAGTGTGTCGCGAGGCCCCAACTCCGCGGCGCTTTTTTTTGGCTGTTTCGTGTAGTGATTGCTTCATCAACTGATACAGGCGAAGCGAATGATCAGCCCACCCATCACTGTTGCCCTCAAGGTCAACGGCCACATCCGCGAAGTCAGTGCGATGGCGGATACGCCGCTGCTGCTGGTGTTGCGCAATGACTTGCAGCTTAACGGCCCCAAGTACGGCTGCGGCCTGGGCGAGTGCGGTGCGTGCACCGTGATCATCGATGGTGTGGCGGCGCGCTCGTGCGTGTTTCCGCTGGCGGGTGCAACCGGGCGCGAGATTGTCACCCTTGAAGGGCTCGGCACACGCCAGGCGCCGCACCCCGTGCAGCAAGCCTTTATCGAGGAGCAGGCGGCACAATGCGGTTATTGCCTCAACGGCATGATCATGACTGCCAAGGCGTTGCTCGACCGCAACCCCAACCCCAGCGAAGCCCAGGTGCGCAATGAGTTGTCGGGCAACCTGTGCCGCTGCGGCACCCATATCGAAATCCTGCGCGCCGTACTGCGTGCTGCGCACCTCTTGAGCGTGGAAGGCCGACCATGACTGATATTTCCCGTGACCAATGGCTGGCCAAGTCGGGCGTCTTATTGATTGTCGATGATGTACTGCCACCTTCAGGCCCGGTGGCCAAGGGCGGCACACCGACCGTGAAACCCAAGGAACTGGGGTTGTTCATTGCGGTAAACGATGACGGCCTGGTGTATGCCTTTAACGGCCATGTGGACCTGGGCACCGGCATTCGCACGTCGCTGGCGCAGATTGTGGCCGAAGAGCTGGACCTGAGCATGGAGCAGGTCAAGATGGTTCTGGGCGATACCGAGCGTGCGCCCAACCAGGGTGCAACCATCGCCAGCGCGACCTTGCAGATTTCGGCGATCCCGCTGCGTAACGCGGCCGCCGAAGCCCGGCGCTTTTTGCTCGCGCGCGCAGCGGGACGCTGGGGCGTGAGCACGGGCAGCCTCAAGGTTGAAGCCGGGGTTGTCCACGCTGCCGACGGGCGCACCACGACCTACGCAGAGTTGGTCAGCGGCCAGCATGACCAGTTGCGCATCAGCGGTGACGCGCCGTTAAAACCTGTTGAGGACTACCGCCTGGTCGGCAAGGGCGCCGCGCGCGTGGATATTCCCGGCAAGGCCACCGGCGAGTTGACCTATGTGCACGACATGCGCGTGCCGGACATGCTCCATGGCCGCGTGGTACGCCCGCCGTATGCGGGGCTCGACTGCGGTGAGTTTGTCGGCAACAGCCTGCTGAGTGTGGATGAGGCGTCCATCGCGCATATCCCCGGCATTGTCGCGGTGGTGGTGATTCGCGATTTTGTCGGTGTAGTGGCGATGCGCGAAGAACAGGCGATCAAGGCCGCCCACGAACTCCAGGTGCACTGGAAACCGTGGAACAACGCCTTGCCGGACATGAGCGATGTCGAGCAGGCCATCCGCGACAACCCACGGGTACGCCGCACGGTGCTCGATCAGGGCAACGTCGACGAAGCCTTGGCGGGCGCCAGCCAGCGCATGCCGCGCAGCTATTTGTGGCCGTACCAGATGCATGGTTCGATCGGGCCTTCGTGCGGCGTGGCGGACTATCAAGCAACCGGCAGCCGCGTGTGGTCGGGCAGCCAGAACCCGCACCTGCTGCGCGCAGACCTTGCGTGGTTGCTGGAATGCGACGAAGCGCTGATCGACGTGATCCGCATGGAAGCCGCCGGCTGTTACGGGCGCAACTGTGCGGACGATGTGTGCGCCGATGCCTTGCTGCTGTCGCGCGCGGTGGGCAAGCCGGTGCGCGTGCAACTGACCCGCGAACAGGAACACCTGTGGGAACCCAAGGGCACCGCGCAGTTGATGGATGTTGACGGCGGGCTCAATGCCGACGGCAGCATTGCCGCCTATGACTTTGAAACCAGCTACCCGTCCAACGGCGCGCCGACCCTGGCGCTGTTGCTGACTGGCCGGGTGGAGCCGGTGGCGGCGATGTTCGAGATGGGCGACCGCACCTCGATCCCGCCCTATGCCATCGACGATATGCGCGTGACTATCAACGACATGGCACCCATCGTGCGCGCCTCGTGGATGCGCGGCGTATCGGCGCTGCCCAACACCTTTGCGCATGAATCCTATATCGACGAACTCGCGTTTGCCGCGGGCGTCGACCCGGTGGAATACCGCCTGCGTTACCTCAAGGACGAGCGCGCCATCGAGCTGGTCAAATCCACCGCCGAACGTGCCAACTGGTCACCGCGCACGGCGCCGATGCAAACCGCCAACGAAGACCACCTGTTACGCGGTCGCGGTTTTGCCTATGCGCGCTATATCCACAGCAAGTTCCCCGGTTTCGGCGCGGCGTGGGCGGCGTGGGTGGCGGACGTGGCGATCGACAAACACACCGGCGATGTGTCGGTGACGCGGGTGGTGATCGGCCATGACTCGGGGATGATGATCAACCCGGCGGGCGTGCAGCATCAGATCCACGGCAATGTGATCCAGTCCACCAGCCGTGTGCTCAAGGAGCGGGTGACCTTTGAGGAGTCGACGGTGGCGAGCAAGGAGTGGGGCGGCTACCCGATCCTGACCTTCCCCGAAGTGCCCAGGATCGACGTGCTGATGATGCCGCGCCAGGACCAGCCGCCCATGGGCGCCGGTGAGTCGGCTTCGGTGCCGAGTGCGGCGGCGATTGCCAATGCGATCTATGACGCCACCGGCATTCGTTTTCGCGAGCTGCCGATAACGCCCGAACGGGTATTGGCGGCGCTGAATGCAGGCAGCCTTGGCGAGCCTGCCAAGTCGCCGGAAAAACGCAGAAAGTGGTGGTTCGGTGCACTGTTTGCCACCTTGGGCGCAGCGCTGGCCACCGCTTGGCCGTTTCACCCTGAAATCGCACCGATTGCGCCGCCCGGCGCGGGCACCTGGTCCAAGGCCACCCTGGAACGCGGGCGCTTGCTGGCGGCTGTCGGCGATTGCGCGGTGTGCCATACCGCGCCGGGTGGCGCGACCAATGCCGGCGGCCTGGCGATGCAAACGCCGTTCGGCACGCTGTACAGCAGCAATATCACCCCAGACGTAAAAACCGGCATCGGCGCCTGGTCCTACCCGGCATTCGAGCGGGCGATGCGTGACGGCATTGGCCGCGATGGACGCAACCTGTACCCGGCATTTCCCTACACGGCGTTTCGCAATATCAATGATGCCGACCTGCAGGCGTTGTATGCCTACCTGATGTCCCAGGCGCCGGTCAGCCAGGCGCCGACGCCGAATGCCATGCGCTTTCCGTTCAATATCCGACCATTGATGGCCGGCTGGAATGCACTGAACCTGCGGCGTGGTGAAATCACCCCGCAGCCTGAGCGCAGCGAGCAATGGAATCGCGGCAATTACTTGGTCAATGGCCTCGGGCACTGCGCCGCGTGCCACTCGCCGCGCAACCTGATGGGCGCGCAGAAGGGCGGCAAATCCTTTCTGGCCGGGGGCATGGTCGATGGCTGGGAGGCGCCCGCGTTGACGGGCTTGTCCAAGGCACCGACGCCGTGGACCGAGGACCAGTTGTTCAACTACCTGAGCACTGGCTATTCCGATGCCCATGGCGTGGCGGCTGGCCCGATGGGGCCGGTGGTGAGTGAGTTGTCAAAGCTGCCCAAGGCCGATATTCGTGCGATGGCGGTGTACCTGGCGTCACTTAATGGCGAGGCCACTGCCGAGGCGCAAACGGTGGCGACGGTGTCGCTGCCCAACCCCAATGGCCGACGTGTATTCGAAGGCTCATGCAAAGCCTGTCATGCCGATGGCCTGGGGCCGAAGCTGTTCGGGGTGAGCCCGTCATTGGCGACCAATACCAATGTGTTCAGCGACCAGCCGGATAATTTGATCAAGGTGATTTTGCAAGGGATCAGCAGCCCGGCGACCCAGGACTTGGGGTATATGCCGGGCTTCAAGGACAGCCTGTCGAATGGCCAGGTGGCGGATCTGGTCGACTACCTGCGCGGGCAATTTGCGCCGAATGCGCCGGCGTGGAAAGGCCTGGAACAAAAGGTAGCGCACTTGCGCGCTAACCCCGGCACGCACTGACAGAACGCGGTTAAAACTGTGGGAGCTGGCTCTGCTGTTGCTGTTGCTCTGGCCCTTGCATCCTTTTCGCCGGCGAAGTCAGCGGTCTCTTGATCTGCGTTTTTGATCTTGATCTGAAATCGCCCCCACAAATCACTAAAAATAACCAGGCAAAAAAAAGCCCGCGGGAGAGCGGGCAGAAGGGATACTTCTTAAAAATGAGCCTGCCGACTATAGGTGCCAGGCGCCCCTTTTACAGTGAAACAAAATTCATGCAGGCATCAGACAATCACCGGAGAGTGGTAGAGTCGCATTTTTTTCAAGGAAGCGATGGCATGCGAAAGCTGGTAATTGGCGCATTGACAGTGGCCGCACTGTCTGGCTGTGCGGGCTCGAAGATGAAGGACGCGCGCAGCGGCCAGCCCTACAAGACCCTTGCGTCGGACAAGGCCACATTGGTGGTTGCCCAATGCATCCAGTTCGGCTGGCAGGACGAGGCCGTGTTCGGCGTGGATGCCGGTGGCTTCAAAGAGCCGCTCGAAACAGGCGGTTTTACCGTCTACACCACGGGCGGTGACTACTTTGCCGATGTGCGCGTAGCCGGTGGCGGCTCCAGCGTCAAATACTATGCCGCCCAGGACACGATGCCGGCCAAGCGGCGGTTGGCCGCACTGGCCACCTGTCTGTAGGCTGTCTCCTTAGCATTTTTCGGAAATGCCCGGCGGGACAGCCGCCGGACATTGGCTTATTATTCCTCCCGCTCGCTCGACGCGATGGCTCTTTACCAGTACACGGACGTCGAGGCCTGATCGTCGAGCGGGCCTCGTTTCCTTCCTATCGCGGCATGTAGCCCAAGTGCCAGCGCCGGGGAATCTTCAGTGACACCAGCCCCAGCACGGCGGCCAATGCGCCACTCACCAGCAGCGCCTTGAGCCCGAGCTGGTGCTCCAGCACCGCGCCGATCACGGCGCCCACGAACATGCCGACCCACGGCACCAGTTGCACCCGCCAACCGTTACGCCGCTCCCCCATTATCCAGCGCCCCAACCCGCGACCAAAACGTGAGAGCGCGCCGGTCACATAGGTCAGGCCCACCGGCAAACCGTTGACCTCTTCCACGGCCGCATTGAGCATGCCCATGGCCAGGATCGCCGCCAGCAGCGCCGGCAACGTATCGTCGAAGGGCCACAGCGCCGCGCCGCACAACAAGGCGGCGATGCACAGCAGCAAAGGCAGCGCATGCCGGCGGCTGAAGCGGCTGACCACCACCCCCAAGGCGTTGCCCAGCACAAATACCGCCACCAGCAACAGCAGGCGCCCGGTCAGGCCCAGGTCACCGGCGCTGATTGCCACCGCCAGGCGCGTGGTGTTGCCGCTCATGAATGAAACAAAATCCCCGCTGGCCATAAAGCCAATCGCATCGGTCATGCCCGCCAGCACCGACAGGCTGGCCACCAGCATCAAGCCGACCCGCCCGCGCCAGCGTTGGCGATGGGCAAGCGCTGCATTGGCATAAAGCCTTTGGGACGAAGGCAACATAGGATCGGGCTCCGCGGTGAGATTATTCGGCCACTACCGTAGGACGCTTTGGCGGTGCATGCAATGACCTCAGGCACTTTCCAGTCGCCAGCCGGTGTGCTGCCAGATCAAGTGGTGGGTCGGCCGGATCGCGTTAATGAACGCCTCGTCATGGGACACCGCAACAATGGCCCCGCTAAACCCGCGCAGCGCCTGTTCAAAGGCCAGTACCGATTCCAGGTCCAGATGGTTGGTGGGCTCGTCCAGCAATAGCAGTTGCGCCGGGGCATCGCGCCACAAGGCGATCGCCATGGCGGCTTTCAAGCGTTCGCCACCGCTCAGTTGGCCGGTGGGCTGGGTGACGCGCAGGGCGTCCAGTTGCAACAAGGCCAGGCGCGTGCGCAGCTCGGCTTCGGCCAGGGGCGTGTCGAGCAGGTTGAGTTGTTCGACGATGGAGCGCTCATCCATCAGCAGCGCCAGGTGCTGATCGATATACGCGGCGGGTATCGACACCGTGCAGGCGCCGCTGACCGCTTGCCATTGGCCGGCCAGCAGCTTGAGCAGCGTGGACTTGCCGCAACCGTTTGGCCCACGCACGGCCACGCGTACCGGGCCGTTCAAGTTGAGCGTCAGGTAAGTGGCTGGCTGGTGTGGGTCGAGCCACGGCAGTTGGGCATTTTCCAGGGTGAGTACGTGGCGGCCGTTGGGCAAGGCCGAGCCGGGCAGGGCGAGCAACGTGGGGGTTTCATCGACGACACGCGCATAGGCTTGGCGCACCTGCCCATCCAGCTCATTTTTATAGGCGTGGTGAGCGCTGCGCACCGTGCTGACGATTTCCGTGGCGGCGCCTTTCCAGCGGGCTTTGGTAAAGCGATCAACGTTGGCGGTTTCGGCATGCTTGCGTGAGCGTGCGGCATTGCGTTGCAGGCTGTCGTGATCCTTTTGCAGGCGCTTGCGCTCGCGGTTGCGTTGCAGGCGAGCATGCTCAAGTGCCATGGCGGCAGCGTGTTGTTCGGTATCGCGCTGCTGGCGATAGGCAGCGTAATTGCCGCCATACACACGCATGCCAAGGGGCGACAGTTCGACGATACGCGCCAGGGTATTGAGCAGCTGTCGATCATGGCTGACCACCACCAAGCCGCCGCGCCAGTTGCTCAAAACCCGCAGCAGCCACTCGCGCCCATGGCTGTCGAGGTGGTTGGTGGGCTCATCCAGTACCAGCAGATCCGGCGCGGCCAATAGCGCACCGATTACGACAACCCTGGCCAGTTGGCCGCCACTCAGTTGAGTGGCTGGGGCTTCAAAACCGAGTGCGTGTAAACCCGCGTCATCAAGTGCGGCACGCAAGCGTTCGGCAAGGTCCCAGCGATCGTCAATCAGCTCAAGGTCACCGGCCCAGGCCTCGCCGCGGGCCATGCGCTCAAGCGCGGCCAATGCCTGGGCAGTACCGGTGATCTGCGCAAGGCTTGCTCCCGGTTGCAGCGTCAGGCTCTGTGCGACGTAGGCTACGCGGGCCTTGCCATCGAGCGTACCGCAAGAGGGCGCAAGTACGCCGGCCAGCAAGCGCGCCAGGATACTTTTGCCGCGACCATTACGGCCGACAATCCCGGTGGGTGTGTAATCAATGGACAGGGTGAGGTCGTCCAGCAAGGTTTCGCCATTGGCGAACTGGAACGACACGTGTTGCAGGGAAACCAATACGGGCAGGCGTTTGACGTCAGTCATCAGCACCTCCAAAAAAATGTCGAACAGGCCAACAAGCGCGCCAGGCGGCTCGTTGCAAATACATTCTGGAAGGCTTAGTTGTTCACGTCGGCGCTCATCCCGTGAGTCAGAAAGGACCCGCAGGCTAACTCAGCTAGGCGTGCTTGGGCAAGTCGGCGGCCAATTGCTCCAGGAACATCGCCAGCGCGACTTCTTCGGCTTTAAGGCCTTTGCGCATCCGTGGCTTGGGCAGCTTGGACAGCTCGCCCAGGCTGAAATGCTCCAACACCGCCGGGTGGATATAGCACTTGCGGCACACTGCTGGCGTATTGCCCAACTGCTTGGCAACATCCTTGACCATCGCCACCACATGCCGCTTGGCATCGGATTCGGGCTGCCATTCCAATTCGCGCAACACCGCCAGGGCCATCGCCGTGCCGGCCCAGGTGCGGTAGTCCTTGGCGGTAAAATCGGCGCCGGTGAGGCTGTGCAAATAGGCATTCACGTCGTGGGAACTGACGGTGTGGCGCTCGCCGTCTTCGTCCAGGTACTGAAACAGATTCTGGCCCGGGAGTTCAAGGCAACGCTTGACCACCGTGGCCAGGCGCCGGTCCTTGACGCTGACCTGGTGCTCGACGCCACTCTTGCCGCGAAACTGGAACTGGATTTCGCTGCCCTTGATGTCCACATGGCGGTTGCGCAGGGTGGTCAGCCCGTAGGATTTGTTGTCGCGGGCATATTGGGTGTTGCCGACGCGGATCAATGTGGCGTCCAGCAGCATCACCACGGTGGCCAGGACTTTTTCACGGGTGAACCCAGGCGCGGCGATTTGCGCTTCCAATTGTTTGCGTAATTTGGGCAAGGCCTTGCCGAACTCTTGCAGGCGCGAGTATTTGTCGGTGTCGCGCACTTCGCGCCAGCGGCTGTGATAGCGGTACTGCTTGCGGCCCCGCGCATCACGGCCGGTGGCTTGCAGGTGGCCGCGCGGGTCGGCGCAGATCCACACGTCGGTGTAGGCCGGTGGTACGGCCAACGCATTCAGGCGCTTGATTTCATCGGCATCGGTGATGCGCTGGCCTTTGGGGTCGACATACTGAAACGTGCCGCGCAGTTTTTTACGGCGGATGCCGGGTTGGGTGTCGTCAACATAATGCAGGTCGCGGGGCAGGTCGGCAGGCAGCGCAGAGTCGGGCATGGTGCAAGTTCCTTGGCAACAGATCAGGCCGGTATACCTGATTGACCGCAGGGTTTTACGCGCGTGCCAAATACTTACGCCAGTACGGCCACCGCCTTGATTTGCGCCCACAACACCTGGCCCGAATGCAGTTGCAACTGATCGCGGGAGAAGCGGGTAATCCTCGCCAGCAGTGGCGTACCGCCGGCATCCAGGCGCACTAGCACGTGGGCGCTGTTGTCCGCCGCTATTTCCTGGGTGACCGTCACCGGCAGGCGGTTGAGGATGCTGCTGGCTTCTTCGGCGTGCAGGCTGAGGCTGACGTCGCGTGCTTGCACCTTGACCCGCAACGGTTTGCCCAACGCCAGCGGAGCGTGAGCCACGCGCATTTGCAACGGGCTGTCGGGCAATTGCAGGGTGAGCAGTTGATAGTGTTCATCGTAGGCAATCACGCTGCCATTGATGACCACGCCGGCGTCATCGCCCAGCGCCATCGGCAAGTCCAGGCGAGCCAGGGTTTCGCCGATGGGGCCGCTGGCCAGCGCCTTGCCGTCGCTTAATAGCACGATGTGATCGGCCAGGCGCGCCACTTCATCCTGGGCATGGCTGACGTACAGCACCGGAATATCCAACTCATCGTGCAGGCGTTCGAGGTAGGGCAGGATCTCGCTTTTGCGCTTGCTGTCCAGGGCCGCGAGCGGCTCATCCATCAACAACAACTGCGGGCTGGTGAGCAATGCGCGGGCGATGCCGACGCGCTGACGTTCGCCGCCGGACAAGTGCTGCGGGTGGCGTTCAAGCAAGTGGCCAATGCCCAGCAGTTCGGCGGCCTGGGCCATGTCCACACGGCGAAGCGGGCGGGCAATACGCTTGAGGCCGAACTCCAGGTTGGCACGCACCGACAGGTGGGGAAACAGACTCGCTTCCTGGAACACATACCCCAGTGCGCGCTTATGCGGCGGCACAAACACGCCGTTACGGCTGTCTTGCCAGACCTCTTCGTTGACCTGGATAAACCCGTCTTCAGCGCGCTCAAGCCCGGCGATACAGCGCAGGCAAGTGGTCTTGCCTGAGCCGGAATGCCCGTAGAGCGCGGTCACGCCACGGCCGGGCAGGTGCAGGTCCACGTCCAGGGCGAAGCCTGGGTACTTCACGTTCAGGCGTACATCAATCATGGCGGTCAGCTCCAGCCCATCTTGGTTTTACGGCTGGAATAGAGCGCCAGCAATACGAGAAAAGCGAACACCACCATGGAGCCGGCCAGCCAGTGCGCCTGGGCATATTCCATGGCTTCGACGTGGTCGTAGATCTGCACTGAGACCACGCGGGTTTTGTTGGGGATATTGCCGCCGATCATCAGCACCACGCCGAACTCACCGACGGTGTGGGCAAAGCCAAGAATCGAGGCGGTGATAAAGCCGGGGCGGGCCAGGGGCAGGATCACCGTGAAAAACGTGTCCCATGGGTTGGCACGCAGCGTCGCCGCCACTTCCAATGGGCGCGTGCCGATAGCGGAGAAGGCATTTTGCAACGGCTGCACCACAAACGGCATGGAATAGATCACCGAGCCGATCACCAGCCCGGCGAAGCTAAAGGTCAGGGTGCCCAGGCCCAGCCATTGGGTCAACTGGCCGAAGTAGCCGTTGGGACCCATGGTCAACAACAGGTAAAAGCCGATGACCGTCGGTGGCAACACCAACGGCAACGCGACAATCGCGCCTATGGGGCCGCGCCACCAGGAGTGGGTGCGCGACAGCCACAGGGCGATCGGAGTGCCGATGATCAGCAGGATCACAGTCGTCAGTGACGCCAGTTTGATGGTCAACCAGATGGCGGAAAAATCGGCACTCGACAGCGGCATATTCAGTTAGCCAGCTCGTAACCGTAGGACTTGATCACGGCAGCGGCTTTTGGCCCCTTGAGGTATTCAACCAAGGCTTTGGCGGCAGCGCTGTCCTTGCCCTTGTTGAGGATGACCGCGTCTTGTTTGATCGGGTCGTGCATGGCCGCCGGGACGATCCACGCCGAGCCGCTGGTGACCTTGCCGTCCTTGTAGATCTGCGACAGCGCCACAAAGCCCAGCTCGGCGTTGCCGGTGGACACGAACTGATACGCCTGGGTGATGTTCTGGCCTTCGACCAGCTTGTCCTTGACCTGCTCGGTCAAGCCTTCTTTAGCCAGCACTTGAGTGGCCGCCAGGCCATAAGGTGCCGCTTTCGGGTTGGCGATGGACAGGTGTTTGAAGTCGTTTTTCTTCAGCATCTCGCCTTTGGCATCCACGTAACCTTCTTTGGCCGACCACAGCGCCAGGGTGCCGACTGCGTAGGTGAAGCGCGAACCTTTGACCGTATCGCCTTCGGT
Source organism: Pseudomonas sp. PA-6-3C (assembly GCF_021605825.1). NCBI lineage: Bacteria > Pseudomonadati > Pseudomonadota > Gammaproteobacteria > Pseudomonadales > Pseudomonadaceae > Pseudomonas > Pseudomonas sp. PA-6-3C. The sequence continues at coordinate 39,389 of NZ_WKDV01000012.1, read as the reverse complement.
TTCAAGTTTTTGCGGGGTGGTGTCATCGGCGCTGAGGAACACTTCGAACGGCGCACCGTTCTTGATCTGGGTATAGAACTGGCCGGTAGCGCCGTAGGCGGCGACCAGTTTGTGGCCGGTGTCTTTTTCGAAATCGGCAGCAATCACCTGGATCGGCGCGGTGAAGTTGGCGGCGACAGCCACCTGGACTTCATCGGCGTGGGCTGAGCCAAAAGTAAAAGCGGCAATCAGGGTGGCCAGGGCAGTAGGGGCCAGGCGTGAGGCGCGGATCGTCATGAAGCAGCTCCTTGGGGGTTGTACGGCTTGTTATAGGTAGAAGGACTTACCGCTATGTATGGGAATATATAGCGGTTGGCCATTGCCGGTACAGTGCAAAGTTGCCCCAAGTGTCAGTGGCGCTTGAGCTTGGCCAGCACCTGTTCGGCCAACTGGCGGGTCAAGTCATACGTAGAAATATCTCTACCCAGACGCAGCGCCTGGCCTGCCCACAGGTTGCTGAAGCCGGCTTCATCCTTGGCCTTGAGCGGCATCAAGGCGCCGCCGGCAGTGGGGAATGCGGGGGCAGACGGGTTGATCGCACCGAGTTCGCGCATCACCCGGTTGACGATGCCGCGCGCCGGGCGGCCGGTGAACAGGTTGGTCAGCGCGGTTTCGCTGGCCTGGGCATGGCGCAAGGCATAGTGGTGGGACACGCTGACATTGGCTTCGGGAGTAAACAGGTACGCAGTGCCGATTTGCACGGCCGAGGCACCCAGGGCCAATGCCGCGACGATGCCGCGTGCATCGCCAACGCCGCCTGCGGCGATCACCGGCACCTTCACCGCGTCGACAATTTGCGGCACCAGCGCCATCAAGCCGATTTGGGTGTCGAGGTCGTCACTGAGGAAAATCCCTCGGTGCCCACCGGCTTCAATGCCCATCGCGATGATTGCATCGCAGCCATGCTGTTCGAGCCAAATGGCTTCTTCAACGGTGGTGGCCGAGGACAGCACCTTGGCGCCGGTGGCTTTTACCCGGTCGAGCAAGGCTTTTTCCGGTAGCCCAAAGTGAAAACTCACCACCTCGGGGCGAAATTCTTCGACGACTTTGCAGGCGGCTTCGTCGAACGGCGCACGGTTGGACACCGGTGTTGGTGCATCAAAATCAGCGCCCAGCTCGCGGTAGTAGGGCTCCAGCAACGTTTTCCAACGGTGGTCACGCGCGTTATCAGCTGCTGGCGGTTGATGGCAGAAGAAATTGACGTTGATCGGGCTCGCGCTGGCCTGGCGAATGGTGTTCAAGGCGTCGCGCAGTTGCTCGATGCTCAGCGCTGCGGCGGGCATCGAGCCCAAGGCGCCGGCTTGATTGGCGGCGATGACCATCGCTGTGGTGGTGGCGCCGGCCATCGGGGCCTGGATGATAGGCACGTCGATGCCCAGCAGGTCGAGAATTCGGGTGTCTGGCCAGGTGCTCATGGGATGCGTCTCCAGCGTGAATAAGACTTTGCGCTGTTTTAACAGGGCCATTGGCACCCGGCCAGTCTGTTTTATTCACTGGACGAGGGGGTAATTTCGTGCGCTGCCATGCGTCGATGGCGTGCCCCAACACCGCATGGATGCGCCCGGCGTTCGCGTTGTCGCCTGCGTGGCCTTGAAAAAACGCCTGGAACGCCGGGTACAGCGTGAGGCTGTCTTTGTGACTGACATTCGAAATGTATCAGGCTGACGATGTGGCGCTGGTGTGTATCGGTGTTCGCTAGCGTTTCACCGACTGTTCGCGCTCCAGCAGTTGCCGCTTGCGTTCTACGCCCCAGCGGTAGCCCGACAACGCCCCGTCACTGCGCACCACGCGGTGGCAGGGAATCGCCACCGCCAGGCTGTTGGCGCCACAGGCCTGGGCCACCGCGCGAAACGATTTGGGTGCGCCGATCTGCACAGCAATCTGCGCGTAGCTGGCGGTGCTGCCCACCGGGATGTCGCGCAGTGCCTGCCACACCCGTTCCTGAAAGGCGGTGCCGCGCAGGTCCAGGGGTAAATTCAACCCCAGGGCAGGGGCTTCGATAAAACCCACGACCTGAGCGATCAATTGTTCGAACTCATGATCTGCGCCGACCAGTTCGGCTTTGGGGAACTGGTCTTGCAGGTCGCGCAGTAAGGTGTCCGGGTCATCGCCCAATAAAATCGCACACACGCCGCGTTGGCTTTGCGCCACCAGAATCGCCCCAAGTGAACATTGGCCCACGGCAAACAAAATCGTGCTGTTGGTGCCGCCGGCTTTGTAGTCGCTGGGCTTCATGCCGAGCAGTCGGTTGGCTGATTCATAAAAGCGGCTGTTGGAATTAAAGCCCGCGTCATACAACGCATCGGTCACTGAATGCTCGCCCTTGAGGCCGTGGCGAACTTTGCGCGAACGCAGGGCGCTGGCATATCCCTTGGGCGTCAGGCCGGTCACCGCTTTGAATATGCGATGAAAATGGAATGAACTCAGCCCGGCGCCACTGGCGAGTGCTTCCAGGCTGGGCGCGGTTTCGGCCTGCTCGATCTGCCGGCACGCCTCGGCCACCCGTTGGGCGTGGAGGGCCGCCAATTGAGTCTGGTCGCCGGCCGCGCGTTTGCTTGGGCGATAACCCGCCGCTTCAGCCTGGGCAGGGGTGTCGAAGAATTCGATGTTCTCCGGGCGTGGCAATCGCGAGGCGCTGCTGGGGCGGCAATACACGCCGGTGGTTTTAACGCCGTAGACAAACACGGCGTCAGCCTTGGCATCACGGGCGACGATGGCGGCCCAGCGGGGGTCTTGTTCGGTGGTCATGGCCTGCACTCTTGACGGATCACGGCCAGATTAACCGCGTTGCAGATGGCCGGCACTCTGAAGCTTGCGGTCAAATTAGCCAGCGGTGCGAAAGGTCAGGTTGATGCGCTGCGGGCCCATGACCGGATGCACGCCCTCTTTAATCGGCATCACCCCATGAAAACGCAAGCGATCAACGCCGCCCCAGACCACCACGTCGCCGTGGAACAGTGAAACTTTTTGAGTTTTGCTGCTGCGCTCATGGCCGCCAAACAGGAAGATCGCCGGCAGGCCCAGAGAGACTGAAACCACAGGGGCGCTATAGGCGCGTTCGTTTTTATCCTGATGCAGGGACATCTTGGCGCCCGGCACATAGCGGTTGATCAGGCAGGCATCCGGGGCAAATGCGCTGAAGCCAGCTTCGGCTGCGGCAAGCGTGGCCAGTTCACGCAACGTTTCGGGCATAGCCGGCCAGGGCTGCTGATTGCGGGGGTCAATCGGGCTGTAGCGGTAGCCGGTGCTGTCGGTGGTCCAACCCAATGTGCCGCAACTGCTGAGTGCGGCCGACATGGTGAAGCCGCCGGGTGTGACCATTTGTCGAAACGGCGATTGGGCCAACACCCGTCGCAGTTCAGGCAGCAGGCGTTCAATCCAGGGCAGGGCGAAGCCCCTGAGTACGTAGGACTCTTCGCCAATCTGCTCGCGCCCCGCCGGTTGCTGCAAGGCATCCTCAGCGAACAGATCAGTCGTCGGGCCTGGCATGGGTTACAGGGCCTTGCTCACGGTGATGTCGGTGATTTCATCGGTGGCATCGTGGATTTTTGCCAGGGCTTCTTTGGCTTCTTCAACGCTTCCCGATTGCAGCAGGGCGAATTCAAAGCGACGTTCGCCATTGAGCTTGTACTTCATAACGTATTTAGTCACAGCGGTTTTCCTGTCGAGGGTTCGGCTCAGCTCAGTTTGGTGCTGGTGCGGCGAACAATGCGAATCTTGTGGGACAACGCAGGTTTGCGGGTCACGCTGATGGCGCGGCGCGTGACCACATCCAGGGTAATGTTCCAGAACCCGGTGCTGGGTGCGGTGATTTTTGCCGGGAATTTGTCGAACGCGCCGCCGTGGTAAGTGTGGCGGCCACCGTTCTTGAAACTGCGGAAATTGGCATCGCTCATCAGGCGAATGTTGCAGGTCTGCGAGCATTCGATGACAACGATGTCGCCCTCGTTGAGGTGCTCGCGCTGGTGGATGAATTTCATGGGGGTGTCTCCAGAAGGGCTTTTTCTGAAAAATCAGAATGATACGTAGGTTAAGATAGAGTTTATCAGCCCTGACGCGATTATTATCGGGTCGTCGTCGACGACTTCGACAATTTAAAACAGTTATTTCCCAAGTTTTCAGAGATAAATCCCACATGGGCGGGAGAAATTTCCTCTCTTCGCGGTCGTAGGGTCTTTATCGGAGGTTTAAGTATGAAGTGGAGTGTGTTGGTTCTGGCCTTGGCGTTAGGTGGATGTGCTTCGGTTGCAGATATCAAGCAGACCCCGCCAACCCTGGTGGTTATTTCAGGCAAAAAACCGCCTGAATATGCTGCCTGTGTGGTCCGAAAACTGGAGGCGACGCGTCGGCCGCCGCAGATTGAGCCGCATAAGGACGGTGTACAGGTGATTGTTCCGCAGAAATTCTCGGCCGACCCTTCGGCGATCTTCGAGATCGAAGAACGCTCCAGCGGCAGCAGTATCAAGCTCTATGAAAGCATGTCAAATGTGCCGATTCGCCCAGGCGACATCAAGAAAGCCGGGGAGGATTGCATCTCCGGCTGAGCCTTTGGTTTATCCGCGTACTGAACCCGATAAAAAAGCCTGACCCTGCCGTTGCAGCGTCAGGCTTTTTTTTGCGTTTATTCGGGTGTTGTCGCTTGTAGAGGGAGTGCTGATCGGGCAGGGCATCCGTTAAACTGTCGGCCATTCAATGCAAAGATGCCGCTCAAACTTTGAGTTTGCGCGGCATTAGTCCTTCCTGGAAAGCCCGTCATGAAACGAGAACACGTCAAAGCCCGACATGCCGAAGGCCAAATATCGGCCACCCATGTTATCCAGAACCCCGCCGACCTGGGCGAGTGGATCGTATTTTTCAAGAAGAGCGGCGGCCGCAGTTACTTTCTGGTCGACGATCAGGATGAGGTTGAGTCATTCCCGCGCCTGGATGACCTGATCGAGACCTTGCGTGGCCTGGGGCTCAAGTTCGCCGAGGTTCATCTGTAGTACGCAGTATTACTTGCACACCACGACGACGCTGCGGCTCTTGAAGTTGCCTACGTCTTTGCCCAGGGTCTTGTCGCTCTCCTTGAGTGCCGGCGTACCTTCGGTGCCGACGATGCGGTAACCGGTGCCCGCACACGAAGCGTCAGCTTTTTCGTAGCAACTGGCCCATGAATTGGCCTCGCCCGAGCAGTCGATGGTCAGGCCTTGCTCGCCGTTTTTCAGGTAGGTGTCGGACGTGGTGGTGCAGCCGGTCATCAGCGCCAGGGCCGCAGTCAGTGCCAGAATCTTGTTCATGTGTTGGGTCGTCGTCGAGGGTGTAGGAGGGGCGCAGACACTGTCGTGGGGCGTTCGTAGCAAGATTATAGCGAACGGCCATCAAGGTACAGACAAACACAAAAAAGCCCCGTTGACCGGGGCTTTGTGCGCAAGCAATGACGCTTACTTTTTGTCCTTGGGGCGCTTGCTCGATGCGTGGCCGGCTTCGTCCACAAACACTTCAGCCACCGCAACGGCCATGCTTTCGCTCGCGAATACCCCGGCGACGCTGTCGCCGTGGAAGTTGATCAGGTGCCAGCCGTCCGCACGCTTGGTGATCAGGTAGCCGTTTACGCCTTTTGGTTCTGACATCTATCAATCTCGTAGTCTGGTTCAAGCCAGTAATGATAGCGCCAATTGGCCCCGAGGCGCGCAAGTTGTTGCAGGTCAGTGCCCTGCCGCGAAAAGCGTGCTAAAACCATTGAGGCGCTCGTAAGCAAAGGGGCGATGGCTGGTTATGTCGCGCCCTGAGTGAATGCTCTTCGTAGGATCAGCGGAACTTACGCGCACATTTTTTCTCTATGTTGACATCGCAACGCCAGCAGGACCCATTGTAAGGTGACTGCGGCCTGATTAGACTGCGCCGAATTCCGTACGCACAGCCCTTTGTAAGGACTTATATGATCAAGAAATGCTTGTTCCCAGCAGCCGGTTACGGCACTCGCTTCTTGCCAGCGACCAAAGCCATGCCCAAAGAGATGCTGCCGGTGGTGAACAAGCCACTGATTCAGTACGGCGTCGAAGAGGCACTGGATGCCGGCTTGAACGAAATTTCCATTGTTACCGGCCGCGGTAAGCGCGCGCTGGAAGACCACTTCGATATCAGCTACGAGCTGGAAAACCAGATCAAGGGCACCGACAAGGAAAAATACCTGGTCGGCATCCGTAAACTGCTCGACGAGTGCTCGTTCTCCTACACCCGTCAAACCCAGATGAAAGGCCTTGGCCACGCCATCCTCACTGGCCGCCCGCTGATCGGTGACGAACCGTTCGCCGTGGTGCTGGCTGATGACCTGTGCGTCAACCTGGAAGGCGACGGCGTACTGACCCAGATGGTCAAGCTGTACCAGAAATACCGCTGCACCATCGTTGCTGTTCAAGAGGTCGACCCTCAGGAAACCAACAAGTACGGCGTGATCGCCGGCGACGATATTGGTGATGGCCTGATTCGCGTGCGTGACATGGTTGAAAAACCAGCGCCGGAAGATGCGCCGTCGAACCTGGCGATTATCGGTCGTTACATCCTGACGCCGGACATCTTCAAGCTGATCGAAGAAACCGAGCCAGGCAAAGGCGGCGAGATTCAAATCACTGACGCCCTGCTCAAGCAAGCCAAAGATGGCTGCGTGATCGCCTACAAATTCAAAGGCCGTCGCTTCGACTGCGGTGGCGCTGAAGGCTACATTGAGGCCACCAACTTCTGCTACGAGCACTTCTACAAGACCGGTAAGGCTTACTGATTCACGGTAGCCCGCCCAAAAAGCCACCTTCGGGTGGCTTTTTCGTTTTTCAGCCCCATGTAAGTCGGTATGCTGGTGCCCTGCCGAGGAGAGTGAAATGGCCTACGATTTTGATCTGTATGTAATTGGCGCCGGTTCCGGCGGTGTTCGCGCGGCGCGTTTTGCTGCGGGTTTTGGCGCCAGGGTGGCGGTAGCTGAAAGCCGTTACCTGGGTGGTACGTGCGTGAACGTTGGCTGCGTGCCTAAAAAGCTGCTGGTGTACGGCGCGCATTTCGCCGAAGACTTTGAGCAGGCCAGCGGTTTCGGCTGGTCGTTGGGTGAAGCGAACTTTGACTGGGCGACCCTGATCGCCAACAAAGACCGCGAAATCAACCGCCTCAATGGCATCTACCGCAACCTGCTGGTTAACAGTGGCGTGACCCTGCACGAAGGGCATGCGCGTTTGGTTGATCCGCACCAGGTGGAGATCAATGGCGAGCGCTTTACGGCCAGGCACATCCTGATCGCGACGGGCGGCTGGCCGCAGATCCCGGAAATCCCGGGCCGTGAGCACGCCATAGGCTCCAACGAGGCGTTCTTCCTCAAAGAGCTGCCCAAGCGCGTGCTGGTAGTGGGCGGCGGCTACATTGCCGTCGAGTTTGCGGGCATCTTCCATGGCTTGGGCGCGCGCACAACCTTGCTGTATCGCGGCGACCTGTTTCTGCGCGGGTTTGACGGCGCAGTGCGCACGCACCTGAAGGAAGAGCTGACCAAGCGCGGCCTCGACCTGCAATTCAATGCCGATATCGAGCGCATCGACAAACAGGCTGACGGCAGCCTCAAGGCCACCCTAAAAGACGGCCGCGTGCTCGAAGCCGATTGCGTGTTCTACGCCACCGGCCGCCGCCCGATGCTCGACAACCTGGGGCTGGAAAACACCGGCGTCAAATTGGATGAGCGTGGCTTTGTCGAAGTCGACGACCTGTACCAGACCGCCGAAGCCTCGATCCTGGCCATCGGCGATGTGATCGGGCGGGTGCAATTGACGCCCGTCGCGCTGGCCGAAGGCATGGCGGTTGCGCGTCGGCTGTTCAAGCCTGAGCAATACCGCCCGGTGGATTACGCGATGATCCCGACCGCGGTGTTCAGCCTGCCGAATATCGGCACCGTGGGCCTGAGCGAAGAAGATGCGAAGCAAAACGGCCATAACGTGCAGATCTTCGAAAGCCGCTTCCGGCCGATGAAGCTGACGTTGACCGATTGCCAGGAAAAAACCCTGATGAAGCTGGTGGTCGACGCCGACACCGACAAGGTCCTGGGCTGCCACATGGTCGGGCCGGATGCGGGTGAGATCGTCCAGGGCCTGGCGATCGCGCTCAAGGCCGGCGCGACCAAGCAGCATTTCGATGAAACCATCGGCGTGCACCCTACGGCGGCGGAAGAGTTCGTCACCATGCGCACGCCTGTAGCGGGCTGATCAGGCGTCGGCGGTTGCCTCTGGCGGCGTTGCAACGACGGCCGCCAGGCGCAATGCCTCGATACTGGCCTGGGCCTTGATCAGGTCCAGTTCCAGGGTTTTGCTCACCTGCTGTTGCTCACTCAGCGCTGCCTGGCGCGCTTGACTTTCCTCTACCGCAACCCGCAAGCGCTCCTGAAGCAGGGTGCGTTCGCTTTCCATGCGGCCCAGCTGTTCGCTGAGTGTTTGCTGCTGCGCCTGTTCCTTGCGTGATTGCTCCTGCAGGGCGGTCAGTTCCTTGCTGGTCACGCGGTGCTCGATCAGTAGCCGCTCATTATCGCGATGCAGCTGGGTGATCTCATCCTGGCGCACCATGGCGCTTTGTTGCGCCTGGCGCAGCTCGGCCTGCACCTGCTGCAGCTGGCCTTCATGGCGCCGTTGCTCTTGCTCGCGTTGCTCCTTCACCGCATTGCGGTAGTGCTCAAGCGCGTCGCGGGCGTGCAAGTGTTTGTCTTCCAGCGAGCGAATCTGCTCGTCCTTGTCATTCATGCGCAACTCGTAATCGCTGCACGCTTGGCTGAGCCCCGCATTGCGAGTTTGTTCGGTTTGCAGGCTGGTGCTGGCGGTCTGCAAGGCGGCGCTTTCTTCGGCCAGTGCGGCGGCCTGGATATCCAATTGCTGCTTGAGCTGGCCATGGGCTTCTTCAAGCGTTTGCACCTGGGCGAGCAGGGCGGCTTTTTGCTGCTCGAACTGCGCCAGTGCCGCGTCAATCGGCTCCTGGGCCTTGTCTTTAAGGCGTTGAGCCAGCCGTGCTACCAACTCGCCCAGTTCATCGTCGATGGGCGCCTGGGTAATGGTCAGCCGGGTTTCGCTGTCATCGAGTTCCTTCAAATAGCGATGAATCGTGGTTTTCGAGCCGGTATTGCCCATCTCGATGCGCACCGCGTCGATGCTCGGGTTTTCGCCACGGGCCAGGATCGCCAGGCGTGCCGTTTGAACCACTGCTTTGTTTATGCCGCCGCGCGCCATGAAGTCTCCGTCGATTTAGTACTGTGGTACATGGTATGTAGATACATACTTTATCATGAATAAAAACCCGTTTAAATTCATGATTTAACAGATGGGATATTGGCGTATTATCCCGTGTCAGAGCCGTTTTAACCGTTAATACACCCGCCAGCAGTACGAATAGGCCTTTCATGAGCGACCTGGACCGTTACCTCAACGCCGCCACCCGCGACAACACGCGGCGCAGCTATCGCGCAGCCCTCGAGCATTTCGAAGTGAGTTGGGGCGGGTTCCTGCCAGCCACCAGCGACAGCGTGGCGCGCTACCTGGTGGCCCATGCCGGGGTGCTGGCGGTCAACACCTTGAAGCTGCGGCTCTCGGCGCTGGCGCAGTGGCACACCAGCCAGGGTTTCCCGGACCCGACCAAGGCGCCGGTGGTGCGCAAGGTGCTCAAGGGCATTCGGGCGGTGCACCCGGCACGGGAGAAGCAGGCCGAACCTTTGCAGCTCAAGCACCTTGAACAGGTGGTGGCATCACTTGAGGTTGAAGCCAGGCAGGCCATTGAAGCGCGGGATCAGCCGCGCTTGCTGCGCGCCAAGCGCGACACTGCGTTGATCCTGCTGGGCTTCTGGCGCGGCTTTCGCAGCGACGAGTTATGTCGCCTGAGCATCGAACACGTGCAAGCGGTGCCCGGCGCCGGCATCAGTCTGTACCTGCCGCGCAGCAAAAGTGACCGCGACAACCTCGGCAAAACCTACCAGACGCCGGCGCTGCTGCGCTTGTGCCCGGTGCAGGCCTACAGCGACTGGCTAAGTGCCTCGGCCCTGGTGCGGGGGCCGGTGTTTCGGGGGATTGATCGCTGGGGCAACCTGGGCGAGGAGGGGCTGCACCCCAACAGCGTGATCCCGCTGCTGCGCCAGGCTCTGGAGCGTGCGGGCATTCCGGCTGATCAATACACCAGTCACTCGCTGCGCCGCGGTTTCGCCACCTGGGCCCATCGCAGTGGCTGGGACATCAAGTCGCTGATGAGTTACGTCGGCTGGAGCGACATGAAATCCGCCATGCGCTATGTTGAAGCGACACCCTTTTTGGGCATGACCTTGGCGACTCCACCGCTGCTTTGAGATTTCTTCTATTAATACAGATACCTGATAGGGAAAACCAATCGTCAGCATCAGGTTTGCCAATGAGCCACCGACGGAAAGAGTGAGTAGGATTCATCTCATCAACTTTTCAACCACTGACGGAGAGTCACCGATGCCTATCATCAACAGCCAAGTAAAACCGTTCAAAGCGACCGCCTACAAAAACGGCAACTTCGTAGACGTATCGGACGCTGACCTGAAAGGCAAATGGTCCGTAGTCTTCTTCTACCCAGCCGACTTCACCTTCGTTTGCCCAACCGAACTGGAAGACCTGGCTGACAACTACGCCGAATTCCAGAAACTGGGCGTCGAAATCTACAGCGTGTCCACCGATACCCACTTTGCCCACGCTGCCTGGCACAACACTTCGCCAGCCATCGGCAAAATCCAGTACACCATGATCGGCGACCCAACCCTGACCATCTCGCGCAACTTCGACGTGCTGATCGAAGAAGCTGGCCTGGCAGACCGCGGCACCTTCGTGATCAACCCGGAAGGTCAAATCAAGATCGTTGAACTGAACGACGGCGGTGTTGGCCGTGACGCTTCCGAGCTGCTGCGCAAAATCAAGGCCGCTCAGTACGTCGCTGCTCACCCGGGCGAAGTCTGCCCAGCCAAGTGGAAAGAAGGCGAGGCTACTCTGGCTCCGTCCCTGGACCTGGTCGGCAAGATCTAAGTCTGTGAAACATCAAGGGCGGGTTGCCGCACCTTAAGTAAGCTGCACCGCCCTCAAAACGCCCGGGCGAGATTCGCTCGGGCGTTTTTTTGTCTGCAATAAACCGAATTAACAGGAAATCGCCCGTATGTTGGACGCCAATCTTAAAGCTCAGTTGAAGTCATACCTGGAACGGGTCACCCAGCCGATCGAGATCGTCGCCTCCCTCGACGACGGTGCGAAATCCCAGGAAATGCTTGCCCTGTTACAGGACGTAACCAGCCTCACCACGCTGATTACCCTCAAAACCGATGGCAATGATGCGCGCAAGCCGTCGTTCTCCATCAACCGCCCGGGTGCCGATATCAGCCTGCGTTTTGCCGGCATCCCCATGGGCCATGAATTCACTTCGCTGGTGCTGGCCCTGCTGCAAGTCGGTGGCCACCCGTCGAAGGCCAGTGTCGAAGTGATTGAACAGATTCGTGCCTTGAAAGGCGAGTTCAGCTTCGAGACCTACTTCTCGCTGTCGTGCCAGAACTGCCCTGACGTGGTTCAGGCGCTGAACCTGATGGCCGTGCTTAACCCGAACATCCACCACGTCGCCATCGACGGCGCGCTGTTTCAGGCTGAAGTCGATGAACGCCAGGTCATGGCAGTGCCCAGTGTGTACCTCAATGGTGTGAACTTTGGCCAGGGCCGCATGGGCCTGGAAGAGATCCTCGCCAAGCTCGACACCAGCGGTATCGAAAAGGCCGCCGAGAAAATCAGCGCCAAAGAGGCTTTTGATGTGTTGGTGGTCGGTGGTGGCCCAGCCGGTTCTGCCGCAGCTATCTACGCCGCACGCAAAGGTATTCGCACCGGCGTGGCAGCTGAGCGTTTCGGCGGCCAGGTGCTGGACACTATGTCCATCGAGAACTTCATCTCCGTGCAGGAGACCGAAGGGCCGAAACTGGCCAGCGCCCTGGAGGCGCATGTGCGTCAGTACGACGTAGACATTATGAACCTGCAGCGTGCCAGCCGCCTGATCCCGGCAAAAAATACCGGTGACTTGCACGAAATTCGCTTTGAAAGCGGTGCGACCCTCAAGTCCAAAACCGTGATTCTGGCCACCGGTGCCCGCTGGCGCGAGATGGGTGTGCCGGGCGAGCAGGAATACAAGGCCCGCGGCGTGTGCTTCTGCCCGCATTGCGACGGCCCGTTGTTCAAAGGCAAGCGTGTGGCAGTGATCGGCGGTGGTAACTCCGGCGTTGAAGCAGCCATTGACCTGGCCGGTATCGTCAGCCACGTGACCTTGCTCGAGTTCGACAGCAAGTTGCGCGCCGATGCCGTGTTGCAGCGCAAGCTCTACAGCCTGCCGAACGTGGATGTGATCACCAGCGCATTGACCAGTGAAGTCAAAGGCGATGGCCAGAAGGTCACCGGTCTGGCGTACAAGGATCGTGACAGCGGCGAGTTCAAGACCATCGACCTGGAAGGCATCTTTGTTCAGATCGGCTTGTTGCCCAACACCGACTGGCTCAAGGGCACGGTGGAATTGACCCCGCGCGGCGAGATCATCGTCGATGCGCGTGGCGAAACTTCACTGCCGGGCGTGTTTGCTGCCGGTGACGTGACGACCGTGCCGTACAAGCAGATCGTGATTGCGGTAGGCGAGGGCGCGAAGGCTTCGCTGAGTGCTTTTGATCACCTGATCCGTACCTCGGCACCCGCTTAAATCCGGCTGCGAAAATAAAAAACCCCATGAGTGATCATGGGGTTTTCTCGTTCCCACGTTCTACGTGGGAATGCATCCGGTGACGCTCCGCGTCACGCAGAACGCTTACAGCGGCGCCGGCTGAATAATCTCAACCCAGTAAGCATCCGGGTCTTTGATGAACGCCAGGCTTTTCATGCGGCCATCGCTCAGGCGCTTCTGGAAATCACAGCCCAAGGCTTCAAAACGCTCGCAAGCGGCGACAATATCCGGCACCGAAATGCAGATATGGCCAAAGCCACGCGGGTCAGTATTGCCGTTGTGGTAAGCAAAGTCGGCGTCGTTTTCGGTGCCGTGGTTGTGGGTCAGTTCGAGGATGCCAGGGATCGACTTCATCCACTGCGTGCGCGCGGCGGCGTCGGCTGGAATCTGGGCCTTGTCCACCAGGGCCAGAAAGTAGAGGCTGAATTCGGCTTCCGGGAAGTCACGCTTTTCAACCAGGGAAAAGCCCAATACGCGGGTGTAGAAGTCCAGCGATTTGGTGATGTCCTTGACCCGCAGCATGGTGTGGTTGAACACGAAGTTCGACGTGGCGGTGTCAGGTTGGGCGGTGACGCCCGGGAAAGTGTTCAGATCGTGCAGGCTCATGGGCCCTCCAGAAAAAATGGGGCAAACGCGACTCGTGACTTGAGTGGTCCCTTGGCTTGCGGCCGGCATCCGTGCCGCACCGCCATGATACGCAAGCGTTGCCGGCCGAGCCAAATGAAAAAGGTTACTCAGCCCTTGCGAGCCAAGGGTGTCAGGCTCAAACTTCGACGCTTGAACCTTGGGTGTTTTCTTGATGATTGAATTTCGTAAGCCGTTGTTGAGCGCTGTATGTGTGTTGCTGGGCAGCCCCTTTGTGTTGGCGGCCGACCCGGAAATTCATTGGCCCAGCGGCTGGCAAGTCGAGGAAGTAGTGCCCGACGACGAAGCGCCGGTAAAACCTCAGGCGGTGTCCCGCCAACGCGCAATCAAGAATGATGAAAACGGCAACACCTTGATGGTCATGGAGTTGACCGGTACACCGATTGAGGCGGGCCATAAAGTTAATCTTCAAGGCGTACTGCTGGAAATGCGCAAATCCATCCAGAAGGATTTTGCCGGCAGCGGTTATCAAAGCGTGTGCACCAAAATGCACACCAGCACATTGAGCCGTCTTGAAGCGCTGGAAACTACTTGCGTGATTACCGAGAACGGTCGGCACATATTGTCACAAACATTGGTCGGCGCAGTTGATAGCGATAAAGCCTATGTCTTTTCCTTCGCCGGTCAGGCCGAGGCCTATGAAGCCAGTAAGGCTGAAGTCAGTTCAGTGCGTGATAGCCTTAAACTTTGAACGGGTTATCTCACTCGTTTTTGAACAAAGTGAACACTTGATTAAGTTCGTTTTCGAAGCAAAAAAAAACCCCGCATCAGCGGGGTTTTTGCAGCGTCTTTTGATCAGCCGCGCAACCAGGAATCTACTGTGGCAGCGCCATACTGTTCTTTCCAGGCTTTCAGGCCGCGGTGGTTGCCGCCTTTGGTTTCGATCAGTTCGCCGGTGTGTGGGTTGTGGTAAACCTTGACCACACGTGCGCGGCGCTGTTTTGGTGCGGCGGCAGCAGCGCTGGCTTTGCCAGGGTTAGGATCAAGGATCGAGATGATGTCGCGCAGGCTTTTGCCGTAGTGCTTCATCAGCCCTTGCAGCTTTTCTTCGAATTCGATTTCTTTTTTCAGGCCGGCGTCGTTCTTCAAGGATTCCAGCTGAGCCAGCTGTTCTTGAAGGGCTTTTTCTGCTGCGCGAAATTCGGCGAGTCTGGACAAAATCTGTACTCCAATAGTGTAGTTGGCTGATATCAACTGCAGATAAAGCGTGTAAGCCAGGAGCTTTAAGGTAACTCAAAGAAAGAGGCCTTTCTGCGAGTTCAGCACAGGCAGGAAAAATTGTAGTAGTTAATGCCGCGCGAGTAAATCACGGCGTTACCTAAATAAGATTATTTCATCCAGCGCACTAGATGGCTATTCAATGGCTGCTCAGCGACTTAATGAATTCCTCACAGGGCAACGGCCGGCCGAACAGGTAGCCCTGCAGGAAATCCACACCTTGGGCCGCCAGGTATTCGCATTGCTCTGCTGTTTCCACGCCCTCGGCGACAATACCCAGGTCCAGCTTGCCGCTGAGTTCTATGATGCTGTCCAGAATATGCCGTGAGAGTGCATCGGCGCCAATCATGGCGACAAAACTTTGATCGATTTTCAAGTAGTCGACGTTGAAGTTGCGTAAGTAACCCAGGCTGGAGTGGCCGGTTCCGAAGTCATCAATCGCGATCATCACCCCCAGTTGATGCAGGGCGTCGAACAGGCGGGCGGTGGTGTCGGTAGGCTGAATCAGTTCACGTTCGGTCAACTCCAGTACCAGCGTCACCTGGCCGGGGGCGAACGCAGCGAGAAACTCCCGGCAGTCCTGCACCAGGTCGAGGTCCTGGCAGTGACTGGCGGTGATGTTCACGCCGATATGGAAGCCCGGGGTGAAGCGCCCGGCATGCGGGGCCAGTTGCGCAGCGGTCTGGCGTAGCAACGAGCGGGTCATCGGCACGATCAGGCCAGAATGTTCGGCCAACGGTATAAACAGGTCAGGGCGAACCAAGCCTTCCTTCGGGTGCCGCCAGCGCATCAATACTTCACAGCCGGCCCATTCGCGGGTGTCGCCACGCACCACTGGCTGGAAATACGGAATGAATTCATTGGCCCCCAATGCCCGCTGCAACTCATGGGTCGGCGCGGACGAGCGCTTTTGCAGCCAGTGCGCCAACACGCCCGCCAGCACACCAAAGAACACCAGCAGACTGAACAGCGCCGGGTAGCGCGCCTCCATGTACCGCCAGACCTCACCGACAGGCATGCCGGCATCGACGCTGTACGGGTAACGCTCAGAGTTCAGGTGCTGATGGGCCACTGCAAACTGCGGCATTGCAGTGGTGTGCACCTTGCCGTCAGCGTCCAGCCAGTTGGCTCCCACTTGCAGGATCAGGTGTGCGTAGCGGCTGATCAGGCGCAAGGCGTTGGTCAGGTGATAGCCGTCAACCGAGGCAAACGCGGCTTTATCGCCATCGACCAGGCGGTAAACCAACAACGCGGTATCGGGCGTTACCGGGTTGCCGTTCATCAACCACAGCGTGCCCGCTACGTAATCGTCCGGGTTGACCGGTGACTGGTAGCTGCCGCCGAACAACGAGCTGCAATAGATGTTTTTTTGCCAGGACAAGGTCGTTGCCCGCACAAAGGGGCGCCGCGTGACCTGTTCGCGCAGTGCCAGTTGCGCGCCGTTGTCGCACGGTTGGCCGGCCAGCGGCAGCAATGCCTGGGCGGCGAGGGCGGTGTTGTCGAGCATTAAATCGAATTGGCGCACAGCCTCCAGCGCGGTTTGGGCGGTGCTTTGCTCAAGGGTGCGTTCGGCTTGCCAATGAAGAATCACAACCCCCAATAAAACGGGAACCAGGCCGCAGACACTGCTGATGAGCGCGCGTGCAGTTCGGCTTCGGGGGCCTTTGGCATTGAGGGGCATAGAGGCAGCCAATAACAGAATAAAAAGACGGGTGTGTGCCGATGATAGTTGGCATTGCGCAGTGCCGCTCACTTGTTTGGCGCGAATTGACCTAGCCGTTCGGTCAGTTGTTGCGATTGTCTCAACTTGGCAAGATAAACATCGTTGCAAAAAGTAAGAGACTTCGGAGCACCGACCCTTCCAGCCTCTCTCTCAGCCGTTTCAGCCCACTTCTGGCGGGACGGTCGACCCTCGTCTTTCAATTGTTGAAATTCGTTTCGTAACCCGTTAACGCTACTTGATAAGGAATTACCTGCAATGAACAACATCCGATTGGCCGCTGCTTTCCTGGCTGCTACCGGCGTCGCCGCGCTGCCTGCTTTTGCCGCAGACGGTACCATCAGCCTGACCGGTGAAATCACCGGCACCACCTGCAGTATCAGTGGCGGGGCAGGCTCCGCGCCTGGCGCCAGCCCGAACTTCGCCGTTGTGCTCAACAAGGTCCAGGCCAGCGCGCTCAAGGCAAAAGGCCAGACGGCCGGCACCACCCCATTTGTTGTGCGTGTGGGTGCGTGCCCCAAGGATACGACGGTGGCGGTGTTGTTCGAGAGCAGCAGCCCGGCGATCAACCCGGCTACCGGCAACTTGAAGAATCAAGCGCCGGCCAAACCAGTGCCTGCCGGCCTGGTTGAGGTGCAGATTGTCGACGGCACTACCCAAAAGCCTATGGACCTGCGCCTGGCACTCAATTCGAGCAGTGCAAAAGTCCCCGACAACGGTGAGGTGTCGCTGCCGTTCGCCGCGCAGTACTTCGCCACCGGCGCCGCAACCCCAGGCCCGGTAAGTACGCAGGTGCTGTATTCCGTCACGTTTCCCTGATCAAGGCCCGGAGCCTGGCGGTTCGCCAGGCACTGGACAGCGCCTTGGAGGACCGCCCCATGCTTGCCCGACTCATGTTCGCAATTGCCTTGCTGCTCGCCATTTCGATGGTTAGCGGATGGCCATCCGTTGCCCATGCCGGCGTAGTGATCGATGGCACGCGGCACATTTACCCGCAACAGCGCCGCGAAATCACCTTGCGCCTGACCAACGACGACGAACGGGCTCCGCGCCTGGTCCAGGTATGGCTGGATCAGGGTGACCCGGCGTCAGACCCTTCTAACAGCGAGGTGCCTTTCAGCCTTTCGCCCCCGGTGTTTCGCCTGAACCCGCAGAAAAGCCAGGCCGTGCGCCTGGTCTACACCCAAGAGCCACTGCCGGCTGATCGGGAATCGTTGTTTTGGCTGAATGCGCTGGAGATCCCGCCCAAGGTCAACACCGAGGCCGATGCAGAGGTTGGCCCGGCGAATCACCTGCAATTCGCCTTTCGTATCCGTACCAAAGTGTTTTTTCGCCCCGCCGATCTGCCTGGCAGCCCGAACGAAGCGCACACGCAATTACGCTGGTCCTTGCGCCGCAGTACCCAGGGGGCGCTGCTGGACGTGCACAACCCATCGGCCTATCACGTGACATTCAACGAGGTGGCGTTGGCCATGGGCCCGCAGCAAGACGCGCCGCTGCTGCCGGCGGAAGAGGGCATGGTGCCGCCAGGCGGCAACCTGACCCTGAGGGTGCACAAGGCCGTGCGGCCCATCCCTGCGGATGCCCGGGTGCATTTCAAATACATCAATGACTACGGCACGTTTTCCGCGCCGCAGCGTGCTCCTCTGAAGTTCTGACTATGCCTGCCTTGTTGCCATTCACGTTTTGCCAAGGCACTGCCTGGCTGTTTTCCCACCCTCGGCTGGTGCTGTTGTTCGGCCTGCTGAGCACGCTCGTGTTATCGGCCGAGGCTGCCCCGTTATTGTTTGACCTGGAGGCCTTTACCAGCGGTGTGTCCAGCCCGGCGGATCTCTCACGCTTCAATACCAGCAATGTGTTGACGCCAGGGGTTTATCGCGTTGACGTGATACTCAACGGGCAATCGCTGGGCCGTCGCCCGATCACCTTCGTAAACCTAGACAAACAGGACGCTGCGCAACCCTGTGTGAGCGCGCAACAACTGGCCGAACTCGGAGTAGTACTGCGCAACTTCGAGGCAGGCGCCGAGGAGGATTGTCGCGATTTCACCGCATGGATGCCCATGGCCAGCAGCCATGTCGATGTCGAGTCCCTGACCCTGGATGTCAGCATCCCGCAGGTCTACATCAATGGCTCCGCACGCGACTACATTGACCCCGCCCAATGGGACGCGGGCGTTGATGCCGCACTGCTCAATTACACCTACAGCGCCGCTGCGGTGACATCAGGTGCGGGTGAAGACCGCAGTTATCTTGGCCTGGACGGCGGGGTCAACCTGGGTGACTGGCGGTTGCGCCACCAGGGCGGGCAAGCCTGGGCTTCGCGAAGCAGCCACTTGCCTTATCAAGCCACGGCCACCTACTTGCAACGCGCCGTTTCAGCCTGGCAGTCGCAACTGACCGTAGGTGACAGTTTCAGCAGCGGTCAGATCCTTGATGGCGTGCGCGTGCGTGGCGTTACGCTGGCCACTGATAACCGTATGCTTGCGCCGTCGCAACAAGGCTATGCGCCTCAGGTGCGCGGCGTTGCCGACAGCAATGCCACGGTGACGGTGCGCCAGAACGGCTACACCCTTTACGAAACCACTGTGGCGCCTGGGCCTTTTGTGATCGATGATCTCTACCCCACGGGCTACGGAGGCGACCTCGACGTCAGTGTCACCGAGGTAGACGGGCGACGCAGCACCTTTGTCGTGCCTTATTCGGTGGCCCCGCAACTGTTGCGTTACCGCGCCACACACTACAGCGCAACGGTGGGTCAGGTGCAGCAGCATGGTGTGCGTGATGCCAACGCTTCAGTGTTTCAAGGCACGCTGCAACATGGGCTAGTCGATAACCTCACCGTTTATGGCGGCGCCACGCTTTCCCAGGGCTATAGCCAAGGCAAGGCGGGCCTGGCGATGAGTACGCCTGTTGGTGCATTCGCCTTGGACACTACCCACTCGCGCACACAGGTGCAGGGGCAAGCCCTGGCCCGCGGACAAAGCCTTGGCCTGGCCTACAACAAGAATGTGCCGTTTTCGGGAACGCATTTTGCACTCGGCGCCTATCGCTTCTCGACCGATGGCTACCTGAACCTGCCGGACGCATTGAATGTGCGCGACCTGGGCCGTCACGGCGGGAACCTGGACAGCTATGCCCGGCAAAAGAGCCGCCTGGACCTGACGATCAGCCAGCAGCTGGGGGAGGGCACCCTGAGTTTGTATGGCAGCTCCACTGACTACTGGGCCGGGCAGCAAGGGCGCCAGACGTCGTTCACCGCCAGTTATGGGGCCAGTTGGAAGTCGCTGAGTTGGAACCTCTCGGCGCAGCGTTCGAGAGTCAGCGAGCTGTATCGGGCGAGCGACCGCGAACGCGGTGAGGATATTTTCTTCGGCCGCTCGACGCGAACCGAACGCGTTGAGAATCACTGGGTGCTGAGCCTCTCCATGCCATTGGGCGAGGGCACGCGCGCACCGACCCTGAGCAGTTCACTGTCGCGGGATGCAGGTGAGTCGCGCGGCAGTCAGCAACAAGTCGGCATCAATGGTTTGTTGGGGGATACGGCGCACACCCATTACGGGTTGGTCGGCAGTCGCGGCACCGGCGATCACGGCGGCTCAAGCTTCAACGCTTACGCGGGCTATCGCAGTAACGCAGCCAACCTGCGCGGCGGTTATGGCCAGCGCCAGGGCAATGCGCAAGTGTCCATGAGCGTCGACGGCGGCCTGATCGCCCACAGCGGTGGCGTCACCCTGGCGCAAAACCTCGGTGAAGCTTCGGCGCTGGTGTATGCGCCGGATGCCCAGGGAGCGCAGCTCGGCGGTTCCGGGGTGCGTATCGACAAGCAGGGTTACGGGGTCATGCCTTCTTTGCGGGCGTACCAGCCCAACGCCGTGGACATCGACCCGCAAGGCATGCCCATGGACGTGGAATTAAAGGAGTCGAACCGTTCCGTGGTACCGACCCTGGGCGCAATATCGCTGGTCAAATTCGAGACCGTCAGCGGCCGGGCGGTAGTGATCAAAGCCACCCACCCGAACGGCAGACCCCTGCCGTTCGCAGCCCAGGTATTTGACGAGCAGGGCAACGAAGTCGGGGTGGTTGGCCAGGCGGGCAAGGCTTTTGTACGCGGGGTTGCCGACCACGGCAGGCTGACCGTGCAGTGGGCTGAGGCGGCGGGCGAACGGTGTTTCATTCGTTACCATCTACCTGCCCGTGAACCCGGTCGCCGCCAGGAAAATACAGATCAATTGGTCAGCCAGTGTCGCTACGAGGAGAGCACCTGATGAATCACACGATGAACGGTGCTCAACGCTTCACGATCAGGTTTTCTGGCGTCGTCGCACTGCTGAGCGGCTGGGCTTTCGCAATGCCTGCCCAAGCGCACTTTGGTAATGCTGGCGATTGTTCGCCCCAGGCAAACCTGAATGTCTCGATTGCGCCCATCACCTTGCAGGGCAACGTACAGATCGGGCAGGCCCTGGGCGCGGCAAACGGCTACAACTTCGATAGTGGCAATGGCTATGTAATGCGCTGTCAATACAAGGATTGGCCTATCGAACAACCCGTGACAGCGAACATAAGCATAGTCAATTCGCCGGCTACGGGGATCACGTTCAGTGCGTCCGGCCTCTCGATGCCGGTCTACGCCACCAACCTGCCCGGAGTGGGATTCGCGGTGATGGCCAGGGACCCCGGCCAGCCTTTTCACCCACTCCATCACGGCACCACGGCGTTATTAACCGTCAAACACAACAAGCCCAATGGGTGGGGGCTCCAGGGGCGGATCTACCTGGTGGCTACCGGCCCTGTCTCGGCCGGCACGATCACTGCGCGCACGTTTGCCAACTACACGCTGACCAATGTCACGACCTCAGGCCCGGGCTACGCTTCGGTAAGCCTCAGCAACGCGGTCATAGCGCCGCCGCTGCGGCCTACCTGCCATGTTTCGACACCTTCGGTTGTTATGCCGATGGGGCCTGTGGCCAGCCGTGATTTCAGGGGTGTAGGCAGCTACGCTGCAAGCGTGAGCCATAACATCAGGCTGGACTGTGCCGGGGGAACTGGTGGCAGCCTGGATATCTGGGTCACGGTGACCGACCAGACTAACCCCGCAAATCGCGGCAATCAGTTGTCGCTGACGCGTACTTCGACAGCCAAGGGTGTGGCAATACAGCTGTTGAGTGGCGCCTCAGTGCTCAACTATGGCGCCGACTCTTCGGCCGTCGACAACCTGAACCAATGGCGGGTGACAAGTACGAGCAACGGCACCATCACGATCCCTTTGACTGCTCGTTATGTGCAAACCGAAAAAATGATCCGACCCGGTACGGCCAACGGGTTGGCCTCGTTCACCATGAGTTATCGGTGAGTGCCGGTGTGTTGCAGCCCTTGCGCGAGTGTGAGGAACGCAAGGGCAGCAGGTGAGGCCTGGCGCCGGTCCAACACCGCCAGGCCGATCCGGCGCGGCACCGGCGGTGATAATGGCCGTGCCACATAACGACTGTCGACACGTTCGGGCAACGATGCCTGCGCCACGATGCTCAGCCCGTCGCCACGGCTGACGGCTTCCAGCGTACTGAGCAATTGGGCACAGCGATACCGCACGTTGGGCCGCAAACGCGCGTCGCTGAACAAGCGCATCACCAGCTCCGATGAGCCGGCTTCGGTGAGAATGAACGGATCGTCACACAGCGCTTGCAAAGGTACTGATGTGCTGGCAACCAGCGCATGGGTGGCCGGCAACAACACGACAAGCTGATCCTCGAACAACGCCACGGTGTCGAAACGCTCACTGTCTGTTGGCGTGTCGGCGAGCACCACAAAACCCACGTCGACACGCCGCTCGTCCAGCCACTGGATGACTTGCCGGTCTGGCCCCTCGTCCACATGCACTTCAATGCCCGGGTAGGCCTGCCGAAAATGGCTGAGGATTGTTGGCAACAAGCGCACCGACGCAGTGGGGCCGAAGGAGCCGATGCGCAAGGTGCCGCGCTTCATGCCACGGGCGTCGGCGGCTTCCTGCTGTAAGGTCGCGGCCAGGCCGAGCATGGCACGGGCGCGCCCGAGTAATTGCGCGCCGATATCGCTCAGCTCCACCAACGTCTGGTGGCGCCGAAACAATTCCACGCCCAGCTCCTGCTCCAAGGCCTTGACCGCATGGGACACCGCCGACTGGCTGATGCCCAGGCGGTGAGCCGCACTGGTGAAACCTTGCAGCTCGGCCACCAGTGAAAAAATTTCCAGTTGGGTCAAGGTCATGAGTAAAGGCTCATTTTACGATTACTGAACATTAGTCGAAGAATATGCCAACCCTGCCACCTGTCGAGCAACTGCTAATGCATCATTCGTCTGATCGCCTCACCTACCTGAAGCTCGCCGCTGTGACCATGATCTGGGGTGGCACCTTTGTCGCCGGACGCTACCTGGCCCATCAAGTAGACCCGCTGCTGGCCGCCAGCCTGCGGTTTATCCTGGCCAGCCTGGCGCTGCTGCTGTTTATGCTGTGTGCACGCATCCCGCTGGCGCGGCCACGTCCCCGGCAACTGCTACGTCTGGCAGTGCTGGGTTTTTTCGGGATCTTTTTCTACAACCTGTGTTTTTTCTACGGCCTGCAGTACATCAATGCCTCGCGCGCTTCGTTGATCGTGGCGTTGAATCCGGCCGTGATCGGCCTGGCTTCCTGGTGGTTGTTCAAAGAGCGCCTCGGCGCTGCCAAGGTGCTGGGCATGGCGTTGTGCCTGGCCGGCGCTGCGGCGGTGATCGTCAGTCGTAACCCGCAACTGCTGCAAGGTGTATCGAATACCTGGCAGGGCGACGTGCTGGTGTTTGGCTGTGTGCTGGGGTGGGGGATTTACTCGTTGTTTTCCCGCGCGTTGAATCAAAGCCTGGGGCCGTTGCAAACCGTCACGTGGTCAGTATTGCTCGGCACCCTGATGCTGACACTGGCCACCGCGCTCACCGGGCGTTTCACCGTACAAGGGGTCGTCAGCCTGCACTGGCCGCAGGTTGTGAGCCTGTTGTATTTGGGTGTGCTCGGCTCCGCGCTGGCGTACATCGGCTATTACGATGGCATCCGGCGTATCGGCGCGACCCGCGCGGGCGTGTTCATCGCGCTTAACCCGCTGACGGCGGTGATCTGCGGCGCGCTGCTGCTCGGCGAACAACTGACGTTACCCATGGCGCTGGGTGGCGCGGTGATCCTGTTGGGCATCTATCTGTGCAACAAACCCCTTGCGCAGCCCAGGGCAATAGGGATTTGATGAGAGTGCGGACAAATACTGTTACGCTGTGTAGAATCGATTTACGCATACAAGAATATGGACTTGCGCTCACGCAAGCCTCGGCCGTCAGAGACTGATGTAATCATGAAGCTACTCGGCTCCCCCCTGATCTTTGGTGACTTCCTCGCCCGCAGCGTGCGGGGTCTCTCGTGCGCGCCACCCTGCAACCTCATCCTTGCCTGTAATTGACTGCTTGCTACTTACAAGAATGATGAGGTGCCGAAATGGCCGACCAATACGAAAACCCGATGGGCCTGATGGGCTTTGAATTTATTGAATTCGCATCGCCGACTCCAGGCACCCTGGAGCCGATCTTCGAGATCATGGGCTTCACCAAAGTCGCGACCCACCGCTCCAAGAATGTGCACCTGTATCGCCAGGGCGAGATCAATCTGATCCTCAACAACCAGCCCGACAGCCTGGCGTCGTACTTTGCCGCCGAACACGGCCCGTCGGTGTGTGGCATGGCGTTCCGCGTCAAAGACTCGCAGCAAGCCTACAACCGCGCGCTGGAACTGGGCGCCCAGCCGATTCATATCGAAACCGGCCCGATGGAGCTCAACCTGCCAGCCATTAAAGGCATTGGCGGTGCGCCGCTGTACCTGATCGACCGTTTCGGTGAAGGCAGCTCGATTTATGACATCGACTTCGTGTACCTCGAAGGTGTCGACCGCAATCCGGTAGGAGCAGGCCTCAAGGTCATCGACCACCTGACCCACAACGTGTATCGCGGCCGCATGGTCTACTGGGCCAACTTCTACGAGAAACTGTTCAACTTCCGTGAAGCACGCTACTTCGATATCAAGGGTGAATACACCGGCCTCACGTCCAAGGCCATGAGTGCCCCGGACGGCATGATCCGCATCCCGCTGAACGAGGAATCGTCCAAAGGCGCCGGCCAGATCGAAGAGTTCCTGATGCAGTTCAACGGCGAGGGCATCCAGCACGTGGCGTTCCTCACCGAAGACCTGGTCAAGACCTGGGATGCGCTGAAGAAGATCGGCATGCGCTTCATGACTGCGCCGCCGGACACCTACTACGAAATGCTCGAAGGCCGCCTGCCAAACCACGGCGAGCCGGTGGACCAACTGCAGGCGCGCGGTATTCTGCTGGACGGCTCCTCGATCGAGGGCGACAAACGCCTGCTGCTACAGATTTTCTCGGAAACCCTGATGGGGCCGGTGTTCTTCGAATTCATCCAGCGCAAAGGCGACGATGGGTTTGGCGAGGGCAACTTCAAGGCACTGTTCGAGTCGATCGAGCGTGACCAGGTGCGTCGTGGTGTACTGACCACCGACTAAGCACAAAAAAGCCCGGCCGAGGTTAACCCCCGGCCGGGCTTTTTATTGCCTGCGCATCAGGCTTTGCGCTGACGCAGCAGATGCTTGAAACCTTCATACACCAGCACCATCACCGCCAGCCAGATCGGGATATACGTCAGCCACTGGCCGCCCTTGATGCCTTCGCCCAGCAACAAGGCCACGAACAGTAGCAACACAGGCTCCACATAGCTGAGCAAGCCGAACAGGCTGAAGGCCAATAAGCGGCTGGCGATGATGTAGCTCACCAGCGCCGAGGCACTGATCAAACCCAGCATTGGAATCAACGCATAGAGCTTGGGGTGCAGCTCGAGCACGGCAAAACCTTGTTCGCCATGCTGCACAAACCACCAGGCCACCGGCAGCATCAGCGCCATGTCTAGCCACAAGCCACCCAGGTGATCGGTGCTCAGGTATTTGCGTACCACGAAGTAGATCGGGTACCCAATGATTACCACCAGCGTGGCCCAGGAAAAACCACCGGCCTGGTACAACTCATTAAGCACCCCGAGCGCGGCAAAAAATACCGCGATCTGCTGCAAGCGCGACAAGCGTTCGCCGTAGACCAGGCGCCCGGTCAGCACCATGGTCAGTGGCAGCAGGAAATACCCCACCGACACATCCAGGCTGCGCCCGTTCAACGGTGCCCACATAAACAGCCATAACTGTACGCCCAGCAGGGCGGACGACAGCACCACGCCGCCGATCAGCCGCGGCCTGGCCGCCAGCATTCGCAGCAACTCCCACACGCGCCGCCATTCACCGCTGACGATCATGAACACCGTCATGCACGGCACGGTCAGCAGCATGCGCCAACCAAAAATCTCCAGGCCGCTCAAGGGCGTGAGCAGCGAGGTGAAGTAATACATCACGGCAAACAACACCGAGGCCAAGACCGATAAAACAACACCTTTAGACACACTGTCCTCGCGAAAGCTGATTTTTACAGAAGAAGGGGAACTTAGGTGGGGAATATAGGGTTCGTGACACTCTTTGTCACGCCGATTACAACATTTTAATGGAACACCTTCCTACCCCCGTGCCACACAAGTATGACTTTTCGCGGCTAGCATGACTGCGCTTGGTTTTGCATGGAAAGTTTTGCATGGCTTATTAATGCTCTGCAAAAAACATCAACTAATGGAAATAAGTTAGTAAGCGCGACTTTGGTGGGCGTCATCATTGCGTGATGATAACCATGGCTCTGGCAAGGAGTGGTTCAGAGGGTTGCAGACTAAGACATTAGATAATGAGGTCCACTCTATGCATGGCATTTCCCCCTATTATGGCTCTTCACCTGCTACCTTCAACGGTTTGCCCGGCATTATAGGCAGGTTCGGCGAAAGCGTTGCGTTTCCGAAAGGTGACACACCGTCCTGGAAAAAACTTGAAACCTATAAGACTTTTTTCGAGTCGGTCGCCAGGGATAACAACAGCGGCGTACTCACGGCGGACGGTAAGGAATTACTGGACGCGGTTGCCTCTCCAGATACTTCTAAACAACCTCGCGTCAGTGCTTATTGCTTCAACGTGGGTCCTTATTCGGCCAGGGACAGTTTTATTGTCAAACGCGAACCGATCGTGCAGGGCGCCGTGAATTTTGTATTGTGGATGCCGGAGAAGGACTTTAAATCAAGTTATGAGTTTAACAGTTATCAGGCAATCGACGATTTTCTGAAAAGTTTACCGAAAAAGACTGACGCCTTTAACGCGTTTCTTGCCCATTTTGTCGACAAGACAGCGACTTCCCCTGTCAGAACAGCAGTACAGGCGCGTGCATCCGCAACGCAAGGCAGCGCACCCAATATGCTGATAGGACCAGGCCAGCAGATCGTAGGGAATGTGTTTGAGCACTTGGATCGAACCAGTGAAAACCCTACGACGATCAGGTTTGTCAACGGGCTTGTCAATCAGCAATTGGAATCGGTCGATCACGGCAGGCCGACCTTTAGCGGCGTGCGGCCCAATGGAGAGAAAGTGGTCTATCGGTACGACTTTCACGGCAACTTGCTGGGTTCGGGTGACAAGGGGAGTTTTTACTTCCTTAAAAATGGCGCCCATAGTCAATTGCCACTGGTTCCCATCACATTGCCACAACTAAGAGAGCTCGTCTTCAGGGGCAATGGTGACCTGAACTCTGTGGTCAACGCCTTCGCCAATTTTCTAGAAAGTCCATTTTCCGGGGTCTCAACGCTCCTGCAAGCGCTTGGAGTCGACAAAGCAACTGCCGATACCGTCGAACGCGGCCTGGATAACCCCGTCAATGCCGTGTTGCTTTTCTTGAATAAGAACAACGATATCGGCAGGGTATTCGGTCTGCCAAAAAGTGAAATGAACGCGATACTTACCAACTTTGCGACTGCCGCTCAGGGGTTTGTGCCTGGCTATGGTACTTACAGATCTGTCGCCGCCGTGCTGGCGAAGATATTAAAACAACAACCTGTGACACAAGAAGAGGCCAGGGAAGCCGCCCATGGGTTAGGTGTAAAAGCGGATATAAAACTATAACTCGGTAACCAACAAACCCGCCCACACTGGCGACGGTGGGCGGGGTATGACTACCGACTAATACGCCCTGACACAAAATGGCTCACGTCATTAAACCCCGGCGTAGACGAATGCCCTGGCGTCACCAGCGAGTCAATAAACGCCTCATCTTCTGCCGTGATCTTCACCGCCAGCGCCCCGGTATACGCATCCCACTGCGCCTCGGTACGCGGCCCGACAATCGCCGAACTGACCGCGGAGTTGTTCAGCACCCAGGCAATTGCAAACTCGACCATTCCCACACTCCGTCCTTGGGTGTATTGCTGAATCTGCTGGGCAATGCGCAATGACTCCACCCGCCATTCGGTTTCCAGGATACGCTTGTCCTGGCGCGCCGCACGGCTGCCGGCTTCGGGCGTCACGTCGGGGGCGTATTTGCCACTGAGTACGCCACGGGCCAGTGGGCTGTAAGGCACCACGCCCAAGCCATAGGCGGCTGCAGCGGTAAGTTGCTCGACCTCGGCCTGGCGGTTGACGATGTTGTACAGCGGCTGGCTGATGATCGGCTGGTCGACCCCCAGACGCTCGGCCACGCGAATCACTTCGGCGATACGCCAACCACGGTAGTTGGACAGGCCCCAATAGCGGATCTTGCCTTGGCGGATCAGGTCGCCAATCGCCGACACGGTGACTTCCAGCGGCGTGTCGTGGTCCTCGCGGTGCAGGTAATAAATGTCCAGGTAGTCGGTGTCCAGGCGCTTAAGGCTGGCTTCCAGTGCATTGAACATGCGCTTGCGGCTCAAGCCGCTGCGGTTTGGCAGGCCGTCCACCGGGCCAAAGCCGACTTTGGTGGCCAGCACCCAATCCGAACGGTGGCGGGCAATGGCCTCGCCGACGATTTCCTCGGAGCGCCCACCGGTGTAGACGTCGGCCGTGTCAATGAAATTGATGCCCTGGTCCCAGGCCTTGTCGATGATGCGCAGCGAGTCTTCCGTGTTGGTCTGCTCGCCAAACATCATGGTGCCCAGGGTTAGTGCGCTGACCTTCAACCCGGACTGGCCCAATGTGCGGTAAATCATGCAAAGCTCCTCATGGCAGGGAAACGTTACCCATGCAATACCAGACTCGGCGGCTCTGGAACAAGCCCTGCGCGCGTTTCTTCATGCACTCAGCAAGGTCTGGCAGCGCTGCTGTAAAAAACCATGCAGCACTTTCACCCGTTCCGACACTTGCAGGCGATGTGGGCACATCAGGTTGAACGGCGTGGGCTCGCCTTGCCAGTCGGGCAGCAGCGGCACCAACCGCCCAGCCTTGATATCGCCGGCAATATCCAGGTTGGCCTTATAGGCGATTCCGTGGCCCGCCAGCGCCCAGCGCCGCACGATTTCACCGTCATCGCTCAGGTAATCACCCGACACCTCGACCTCCTGCAGCAAGGCGCCTTGGCGAAAGTACCAGGTGCTATTTGCCTGTCCACGGCGCATGTAGCGCAATGTACTGTGCTGCGCCAGGTCGGCTGGCGTGCGCGGTGTGCCATGGCGCGCCAGGTAGTCGGGGCTGGCGCAGGGGATACGATGGTGGCCGGGTACCACGGGCAGCGCCACCAGGCTGGAATCCCTCGGCACACCAAAGCGCAGGGCAATGTCGACGGTGTCGCGGAACAGATCCGCGTTACTGTCGTTGAGCAGTAGCTGCAGGCGGATCGTCGGGTGCGCAAGCTTGAACTCATCCAGCCAGCCGAGCAGTACATTGCGGCCGAAGTCCGAAGGTGCTGCCAGTTGCAATAACCCACTCAAGCTCTGGCCTTGTTGCTTGATCGCCTGCTCGCCTTCGGCCAGCGCTTCGAGGGCTACGCGCACGCTGTCGAGGTAGCGCCGGCCTTCTTCGGTCAGGCGCATGCTACGCGTCGAGCGGGCGAGCAAGCGGATGCCCAGCCGGGTTTCCAGGCGCTTGAGCGCAATACTTGCCGCCGCCGGGGTGAGGTTGAGGCTGCGCGCCGCCGCCGACAGGCTGCCGGTGTCGGCGGTGCGCACGAACACTTCAAGGTCCAGGGTCGAGCTCATTTGTAAAAATCCTTTAAAGATCTTGTCGTTTTACCGGGATTTTTCGCCGATTGCCAAGCTGAGAAGATCAACGCTCACTTTTTTAGCCAGGTAGTAACCCCAATGACATCTTCCCTCAGCGGTAAAACCGTTATCGTGATCGGCGGCAGCAGCGGCATCGGTGCCGCCGTGGCCAAGGCCGCCAGCGCCCGTGGTGCACACGTGGTGCTGGCCGGGCGGCGTTTGACCTCGGGTGTCGAAAACGCTGTGCGCAGCGAACCGGTCGACGTCACCGACAGCGCCTCCTTGCAACGTTTGTTCGAGACGGTCGGGCGTTTTGACCACTTGGTGTTTACCTCCGGCCCGTCAGTGCGGGCAAAACCGCTGGTCGAGACCGATCTGGACGAGGCCCAGGACAATTTCAGCGTGAAACTCTGGGGTGCATTGCGTGCGATTCAGCAAGCGCTGCCATTTTTGGCAGAGCACGGCAGCATCAGCCTGACCTCGGGCCAACTGGGCCGTAAGTTGATGGCGGGGCAGTTCATCAAGACGGGTATCAATGCTGCGACTGAAGCGCTGGGCAAGCAGCTCGCAAAAGAGTTGGCACCACGGCGCGTCAACGTGATCAGCCCAGGTGTGATCGACACTCCGGCGTATGCGGGGTTGGCAGAAGAGCAACGCCTGGCGATGTTCGCCAAGGCCGGCACGGCGTTGCCAGTGGGGCGAGTCGGGCAGGCGGATGAAGTGGCGGCGGGTTATGTACTGGCCATGGAAAATGGCTTTGTCACCGGCGCGGTAATTGATATCGACGGCGGAGGCCTGCTGTAAACACTGAGCAAAAGTGTAGGGCTGGTTCGCAAAGGGCGCAGGCAGTGCAAAAAAGGTATGGCGGCACAGGCCGCCATGCCAGCCTAGTCGCAAGTCAACGCGTTGAGGCTCGGGTTTCCAGGGAGAACCTGAACGTCGCGCCATGCCCTGGGCGCTCCACCAGTTCGATACTGCGCCCATGCAGTTGCAGAATGCGGTGCACGATGCGCAAGCCCAGGCCGCCATCGCGGCGCGCGCCGCCGATGGTGAAGGCGCGCAGGAACAAGCCTTCGCGCAATTGGGCATCGATTCCGGGGCCGCTGTCGCTGACCATGACTGCTACGGCACCGGCCTCGGGCGCCAGGATCACCTCGACTTCTCCATTCACCGGCGTATGGCGCAACGCGTTGTCCAGCAGGTTGGTGAGCACCCGTTCGATCAGGCCCAGGTCGGCCATCACCGTCGGCACCTGGGGCGGCAGGGTGGCGATGAGGGTGATGGCACGGGCTTCAGCGGTCAGTTCGAATTTCTGAAAGATATCTTGCACCAGGTCCGGCAGCGAGAAGCCTTCTATCACCGGCTGCACAAAACCGTGCTCCAGGCGCACCAGTTCCAGCAGGGACTGGGCCAGGCCGCCGACTTTACGGCTCTGGTCCAGCGCAATGCCCAGGTAGCGCCGGCGTTCTTCGGGGCTCAGGCTCGCATCCTTGAGCGACAGGGTTTCCAGGTAGCCATGCAACGACGCCAATGGCGTGCGCAGGTCGTGGGAAATATTGGCGACCATCTCCCGCCGTTCCTGGTCTTGATGGGTGATGGCGCGCCATTGCTCGCCCAAACGGTTTTCCATCTGCACGAAGGCGTGGTCGAGCACGGCGATTTCATCGCCGCTGTTGAGTTCGGGAACAGCCGTTTCGGCGGCTTTCGGCGCGCCGTTAATGTCGAACTGGCCGACCTTGTCGGTCAGTTGACGCAGTGGCCGGGTGATCCAGGCAAAGGCGATCAGGCCCGCCATCAGGCAGAGCAGGGCGACCAGGCCGATGGACCACAGGGCGATCTTCAAGGCCATGCCGGTGGCGTCCTTGGCGTCGTACACATCATGGGCTTCGCCCAGCAGCACCACGTACAGAAAGCCGGTTTGCTGGCCGTTGGCCTTGAGCGGCGCAGCGCTGAATACTTTGCGCCCGTCGACGCTGCGCGGGTCATCGCCAAGGATCGGCAGCATGGCCCCGCTGAGAAAGCGTCGGACCGGCGCGAGGTCCACATGGTCACGCAGCAAATGCCCGCTGGGTGCGGCGTTACCCACCACACGGCCGTCAATATCGAGCAGGTACACCTCGACACTCGGGTTAACCAGCATCAGTTGGTTGAACAGGTTGCGCACGGCATCCGGCTTGAGGCCGTCGGCGTCCATCAGTTGGGTATCGCGGGCAATGTGCGCCGCCAGGTCGCGGGACAGGCCTTGCACCACTTCCAGTTCATGCATGTGGTTGGAACGTACCTGCAGCCAGGCCGACGTGCCGCTGCAGATCACCAGCAACACGGCAAACACCACCGACAGGCGTTGGGTCAGGGTCAACTTCATGCGGCGCTCTCGGCGAATTTGTAGCCACGGCCCCACACCGTGAGGATGCGCGCCGGGTTGGCCGGGTCGACCTCGACCTTGGCGCGCAGCCGGTTGATATGGGTGTTCACGGTGTGCTCGTAGCCCTCGTGGCTGTAGCCCCACACGGCGTTGAGCAGGTCCATGCGCGAGAAGACTTTACCCGGCTGACGGGCAAAGAAGTACAGCAGGTCAAATTCGCGCGGCGTGAGGTCCAGGCGCTGGCCTTGCAGGGTGGCGTCACGGGTCAGCGGGTTGATGAACAACGCGCCCAGCTCAAGGCTGCCGGCGTCCATCTTCAGGTTGCGCGCCATCGCGTCCACCCGGCGCAACAGTGCCTTGACCCGCGCCACCAACTCCGGCATCGAGAACGGCTTGGCCAAATAGTCGTCAGCACCCAACTCCAGGCCGAGGATGCGGTGCAGTTCGCTGGAACGCGCGCTGGTGATGATGATCGGTGTGTAGCGCGCCATGGCACGGGCACGGCGGCAGATCTCCAGGCCGTCGACGCCGGGCAGCATCAGGTCGAGGATCAGTGCATCCCAGCCACCTTGTTCGAGCAGGCCCAGGCCTTCGGTGCCATCGGCGCTGTGCACCACCTCGAACTGCTCGTCGCGCAGGTGCAGGCAGATCAAGTCGGCAATATGGGCATCGTCCTCGACCACCAGGACGCGTTTGGGCTGATCCATATAAGAAAACCTTCGCTTGTAGTCCGCGCATTGTGCGGCTTTTGCCACAGTGTAGTTATCACGAATTGTTTAACTCTGCGTGAGGATTTCGCGACCGCCCAAGGCTCAGGATGGCGACATTGTTGCTGCGGATGGGTTTTATGTGGCGAGCGGGCTTGCCCCGCGTTGGGCTGCGTAGCGGCCCCAAAAAAGCGGGAGCGCTGCGCACTCCAACGCGGGGCAAGCCCGCTCGCCACAACAAGCACGCTCGCCATGAATGCCTATGGGTTGAGGAGAATCGTATGTACTCACGTCGACAAATGCTGCTGGCCGGTGGTGGCCTGGGTGTCGCCGTCCTGGCCGGTGGCCTGCTGAAACAGCTCAACATGGTCACCGAAGTCGAAGCGGCCGAGGCCTTTGAGGTCAGCCATACCGAGGCTCAGTGGCGCAGCCTGCTGACGTCTGAGCAATTTGACGTGCTGCGCGAGGAGGGCACCGAACGCCCCTACAGCAGCACACTCAATGATGAACACCGTGCTGGCACCTTTGCCTGTGCCGGTTGCGCATTGCCGCTGTTCTCCTCGACCACCAAGTTTGACAGCCACACCGGCTGGCCAAGCTTCTGGCAGCCGCTGGACAACGCGGTCGCCAGCCACGTCGACACTTCGTATGGCGTGGTACGCAAGGAAATTCATTGTCGCCGTTGCGGTGGTCACCAAGGGCACGTTTTTGACGATGGCCCGGCGCCCACAGGCCTGCGCTACTGCATGAATGGCGTCGCCATGACGTTCACGGCGGCTTAAGCCGATGTCCATTTTTAATTCGTATAAGGGTCGATTCCATGTGGCTGCTGGTTCTCGCGTATCTGGGCGGCGTGCTGACAATTGTCAGCCCGTGCATCCTGCCTGTTCTGCCTTTTGTCTTCGCTCGCACCGGGCAGCCGTTTATGCGCAGTGGCTTGCCGCTGTTAGCGGGGATGGCGGTGACGTTCGCCCTGGTGGCCTCTCTGGCTGCGGTGGGCGGCGGCTGGGTGGTGCAAGTCAATCAATACGGGCGTTGGCTCGCGTTGCTGTGCGTTGCCCTGTTCGGGCTCACGCTGTTGCTGCCGAAACTCTCGGAGCGACTGACGCGGCCATTGGTGGCCGCCGGCAGTCGTTTGTCGGAGGCCGCCGGGGCCGATGCCAAACCGCGTCCGGGCGCGTCGTTCCTGATCGGCGTGGCCACCGGTTTACTCTGGGCGCCTTGCGCCGGGCCAATCCTGGGGCTGGTGCTGACCGGCGCCGCGCTGCAAGGGGCCAGCATCGGCACTACCTTGCTCTTGCTGGCCTACGCCGCCGGGGCTGCCACCTCCCTGGCCTTGGCCTTGCTGGTCGGCGGTAAAGTCTTTGGCTTGATGAAAAAATCCCTGGGCGCCGGCGAATGGCTGCGCCGTGGCCTGGGTGCGCTGATGCTGGCCGGTGTGGCCGCCATCGCCTTGGGCCTGGACACGGGCGTGTTGTCGCGCTTGTCGACCGCCTCAACCGGTGGCCTTGAACAAAGCCTGGTCGACACACTGAGCGCCAAACCTGCACAGAAGAGCGGGGCGATGATGGCCGGTGGCGCCATGATGGCGGCGGCCAACCACAGCGACACACTGCCTATCGAAGGCACGCTGCCGCCGCTGGAGGGCGCGGTGCAATGGCTCAACAGCCCGCCGCTGACCGCCGAAGCACTCAAGGGCAAAGTGGTGCTGGTGGATTTCTGGACCTACTCCTGCATCAACTGCCTGCGCACCTTGCCTTACGTCAAAGCCTGGGCCGAGAAATACAAAGACCAGGGCTTGGTAGTGATCGGCGTACACGCCCCGGAGTTTGCCTTTGAACGCGACGTGAACAACGTCACCAAGGCCATGAAAGACCTGGGCATCACCTACCCGGTG
This sequence comes from Pseudomonas sp. PA-6-3C, assembly GCF_021605825.1. NCBI lineage: Bacteria > Pseudomonadati > Pseudomonadota > Gammaproteobacteria > Pseudomonadales > Pseudomonadaceae > Pseudomonas > Pseudomonas sp. PA-6-3C. Next base: position 4,924 of record NZ_WKDV01000012.1, on the reverse strand, counting down.
GCGATCGACAACAACTACAAGATCTGGCGCGCCTTCAACAACCAATACTGGCCGGCGCATTACTTTGCCGATGCCAAGGGCCAGATTCGTTATCACCACTTCGGTGAAGGCGACTACGCCGAGTCGGAGCGGGTGATTCAGCAACTGCTGCGTGAGGCCGGCGCGACCACCGTCGCCGGTGGTTTGATCGAGGCCGATGCCAAGGGTGTGCAGCAAGCGCCGGACATGAACGAGGTGCAATCGCCGGAAACCTACCTGGGCTTCCAGCGTGCAGAAAACTTCGTCACCACCGGCACGTTGGGCACCGACAAAGTGGTGAATTACCCGGCGGCCGGCCACCTGGCCCTGAACAACTGGACCCTGGAAGGCCCATGGAATGTCGGCGGTCAGCAAGCCACCCTCGACCAGGCCGGCGGGCGTGTGGTTTACCGCTTTCATGCCCGTGACCTGCACCTGGTGCTGGGGCCTGGCGCCGATGGCAAGCCGGTGCGCTTCAAGGTGACGATTGATGGCCAGGCGCCAGGCGATGCTCATGGCACCGATGTGGCGCCGGATGGCAGCGGTACGGTGACCGAGCAGCGCCTTTACCAACTGGTGCGTCAGAGCGGCGCCGTGCAGGACCGCACCTTCAGCATCGAATTTCTCGACCCGCATGTGTCGGCGTATGCCTTCACCTTCGGTTGAAGTGAAAACCTGATCCATGTGGGAGCTGGCTTGTCGGGTCGCCGCATCGCTGCGATAGCGGTGTACCTGCCGACGATGATGTTGGATCTGCCGGTGCCATCGCAGGCAAGCCAGCTCCCACACTTGACCGCGTACTGGAGTGAGTTCTATGAAGCTTCTCAAGATTTTACCCGCACTGGCCTTCGCCGCTTTCGTCGGCCAAAGCTCGGCGTTCTCCTTCGGTGGTGCCGACGACGCGGTGATGATCGCACCACCGGCCATGGACCTGCCCGCCGAGCCCGGCAACCTGCAAACCGCGGTGTTCGCCGGGGGGTGCTTCTGGGGTGTCCAAGGTGTGTTCCAGCATGTGCGAGGCGTGAAAAACGCCGTATCCGGCTATGACGGCGGCGCTGCAAACACGGCCCAGTACGAGTCGGTCAGCGACGGCGATACCGGCCACGCCGAATCGGTGTCGGTGACTTACGACCCGAGCAAAGTCAGCTACGGCAAGCTGTTGCAGATCTACTTCTCGGTGGCCCACAACCCCACTGAACTGAACCGCCAGGGCCCGGACAGCGGCACCCAGTACCGTTCGGAAATCTTTGCGCAAAATGCCGAACAGCAAAAAGTCGCACAGGCCTATATCGCCCAGTTGGACGCCGCCAAAGCGTTCGACAAGCCGATCGTTACCAAGGTCGAGATGGGCAAGACGTTCTACCCGGCGGAGTCCTATCACCAGGATTTTCTGACCGAGAACCCGTCTTACCCGTACATCGTGATCAATGATTTGCCCAAGGTGGCGCAGCTCAAAAAATTGTTCCCTGACCAGTACCGCGCAGAGCCGGTGTTAGTCAAAAACCAATAACCACCCGGACTGATCGTTCCCACGCTCTGCGTGGGAATGCAGCCCAGGACGCTCCGCGTCCCAAGACGTGACGCAGAGCGTCACAAGAGGCATTCCCACGCGGAGCGTGGGAACGATCGTCTTCAGGATTTGGCCTTGGCCAGGTACGGCGCCAGCCGGCGGCCCATTTCCTCACCCAGCGCCTGCAACCCACTCAACGGGCGCACCATCACTTCAAACTCGACGATCTGCCCCTGTTCATTGAAGCGAATCATATCGATACCCTTGAGCTGTTTTTCACCCACGCGCGCGCTGAACTCCAGCACCACGTTAAGCCCATCGGCACTCGCCAGTTCACGGTGATAGGCGAAGTCTTCGAACACCTTGATCACCGTGTTGAGGATCATCGACACCACCGGCGCGCCGGGGTAGGGCGTGTGGGCCATGGGCGAGCGGAACACCGCGTCAGGTGCGAGCAGTTCGGGCAGGGCGTTGAGGTCGCGTGCGGCCAGCATGGCGTGCCAGCGTTGCAGGGTGTGGGCGGCGGCGGGGTTAAGGTGGAGTTCGGACATGGGCTGTACCTGTTCTTATGTTGGGAAGGTCGTTCACCTGCCCAACATAAGAGCGGCACTCAAGCAGGGTCAATCACCCGAATTGACAGATAAGTAACCCGAATGCACTCACACCACTTCCAGGTACGAGCTGTGAATTGCCCGCGCCAGTTCGCGCACCGTGTCGATAAAGTCCGTGAGCCGGCTGTGCAAGCCGTCCTCCAGGATTTCATCGATGCCGGTATAACGCAGCCGCGCTTCGAACTCGGCCGCCAGGCGTTGAGCCTCGCGCCCGTAACTGCCGGGCAGGTCGGCGAGGATATGGCTCAACTCCTCGATGCACGCGTGCAGTGAGCGCGGTACATCACTGCGCAACAGCAGCAACTCCGAGACCGAGCGCGCATTCAGCGCATTCGGGTACAGCTCGGTGTAAGCCTCAAATGACGACAACGCACGGAGCAGGGCGCTCCACTGGTAATAGCCGCGTGCCGAAAGGTCGCTGACCTCTTCGGATTCTTCGCCGAACATTTCATAACGCGCGTCCAGCAGACGCAACGTGTTGTCCGCACGCTCGACAAAAGTGCCCAGGCGAATAAACCGGTAGGCGTCATTGCGCATGATGGTGCCGGAGGTGGCCCCGCGAAACAGGTGCGAGCGCTGTTTGACCCAGTCACAAAAGTGGCTGATGCCATGGCGCGCCAGGCCGCCGGCGGCGATGCTGCGCATTTCCAGCCAGGTGGCGTTGAGGTTTTCCCACATGTCGGCGGTAATGCGCCCGCGCACGGCGTGGGCATTGCCACGGGCGGCGCGCAGGCAGTTGTAGATGCTGGCCGGGTTTTCTTCGTCGAGGGCGAAGAAGTGCAGCATGCGTTCGGCGTCCAGTTGTTTATGGCGTTCGAGGTAGCTGTCCAGTGTGCCGCTGCTGAGCAGCGACATGGCCAATTCATCCAGCCCGTCACTGCGCCCGGCCTGGGGCATCAACGACAGCGAATAACTGACTTCCAGCATGCGCGCCAGGTTCTCGGCACGTTCCAGGTAACGGGACATCCAGTACAGATCTGCGGCGGTTCTACTCAACATACTCAGCCCTCCACCACCCAGGTGTCCTTGGTTCCGCCGCCTTGCGACGAGTTGACGATCAACGAGCCTTCCTTCAACGCTACACGGGTCAGCCCGCCAGGCACCAGGCGGGTTTCCTTGCCCGAGAGCACAAACGGGCGCAGGTCGATGTGCCGTGGCGCGATGCCGTTTTCGACGAAGGTGGGGCAGGTGGACAGGCTCAGCGTCGGCTGGGCGATGTAGGCGTGAGGGCGCGCCTTGATGCGTTGGCGGAAGTCCTCGATTTCGGCAGCCGTTGAAGCCGGGCCAACCAGCATGCCGTAGCCGCCGGAGCCTTGGGTTTCCTTGACCACCAGTTCCGGCAAATGCGCCAGCACATGGGACAGTTCATCCGGTTTGCGGCACTGGAAGGTCGGTACGTTTTGCAGCACCGGCTCTTCGTCCAGATAGAAGCGGATCATTTCCGGCACGTAAGGGTAGATGGACTTGTCATCGGCCACGCCGGTGCCGATGGCGTTGGCCAGCACCACATTGCCGGCGCAGTAAGCGGCGACCAGGCCGGGCACGCCAAGCATGGAGTCCGGGTTGAAGGCATGGGGGTCAAGGAATGCGTCGTCGATACGCCGGTAGATCACGTCCACTGGTTTAGGACCGTCGGTGGTGCGCATGAACACTTTCAGGTCGTGCACGAACAGATCGGCGCCTTCCACCAGCTCCACGCCCATTTCCCGGGCCAGGAACGCATGCTCGAAGAACGCGCTGTTAAAACGCCCCGGCGTCAGCACCACCACATTGGGGTTGTCGAGCCGGCTCGAGCTTTTCAGGGTCTTGAGCAGCAGGTTGGGGTAGTGGTCCACCGGCGCGATGCGCTGCTTGGCGAACACTTCCGGGAACAGGCGCATCATCATCTTGCGGTCTTCGAGCATGTAGCTCACGCCGCTGGGGGTGCGCAGGTTGTCTTCAAGCACGTAGTAGGTGCCGTCGCCGTCGCGTACCAGGTCCACGCCGGAAATATGTGAGTAGATGTCACGGTGCAGGTCCAGCCCGACCATCGCCTTTTGATAACCCTCGTTGCCCAGCACCTGGTCCGCCGGGATGATCCCGGCCTTGATGATGCGCTGGTCGTGATAGATATCGGCAAGGAACATGTTCAACGCATTGACGCGCTGGATGCAGCCGCGTTCGATCATGGCCCATTCACTGGCGGGGATGCTGCGCGGGATGATATCGAAGGGGATCAAGCGCTCGGTGTCTTGTTCATCGCCGTAGAGGGTGAAGGTGATCCCGGCGCGGTGGAAGAGCAAATCGGCTTCGCGACGCCGTTGGGCCAACAGTTCCGGCGGCGTATTGGCCAGCCAGCGGGAGAAGTCCTGATAGTGCGCACGGCAGGCGCCGTTTGCGTCATTCATTTCATCAAAGAAAGATCGAGCCATTCCAGTACCTTGTCAGTGCCCAGGGTTGCCTTGGGTGGCACTGCCGCTTAAAAAAACGCATATTTTTATGAGCCTGTGGCTGAGGGTGCCAACGGGCCTGGTCCTTACTTTCTTATGGGGTCGGCTCTGGGTCGGGGGGTAACGAATGCTCCTGTATCCGGGCAGATGAATGCATTAAGCAATGCTTGTGCCGGAACGGTGTTCAAGGCAGTTATTCCCCTGTGGCGAGCGAGCTTTTGTGGCGAGCGAGCTTGCTCGCGCTGGGGCGCGCAGCGGCCCCGCCTTTTTTTTGGGCGGCTCGCGGCCCCAACCCGGGAAACCCCCCCCCCCCCAAAAACGGGTGGCCCCAAAAACCCCCCCCCCCCAAGGTGGGG
>NZ_WKDV01000011.1:0-151074 GCF_021605825.1 Pseudomonas sp. PA-6-3C | reverse complement strand
GTTGTTGCATGATGATTGATGGGGTGGTGGGGCAGTCATTGACTTGGTGACTGACCCACCGCTTTCGCGAGCAAGCCCGCTCCCACATTGGATCTTGGGTGGGCTTTAAAAAGGTGGTGTCAGTGGCCGCCTTTCATGCGGCGGGCGATGAGGTAGATGCCCAGGCCGACCAGCGCGGTGGCGGCGCCGATGTAGCCGGTGCTGGTCCAGCCATATCCCGCTGTAATCGCCATCCCGCCGAACCACGGCCCTAGCGCGTTTGCCAGGTTGAACGCTGCGTGGTTGGAGGCTGCCGCCAAACTTGGGGCTTCGTGGGCAATGTCCATCAGGCGGATTTGCAGCGGCGCGGCCATGGCAATCATGGTGCCGACCAAACCGATGCCCAACAGTACGCTCCACAGCGAGCTGGCGGCGAAAGTGAAGAAGATCAGTACGGCCATCGACCACACCATAATCCAGCCCACGGCGCGAAATTGCATACGGTCGAACAGTTTGCCACCGGCGATGTTGCCGATGATGCCGCCCAAGCCAAACGCGGCGAGGCCGAAGGGGATCCACTGGGGCGAGACTTTGGTCACTTCGAGCATGGTCGGGGCGAGGTAGCTGAACACGCAGAACATGCCGGCAAAGCCAATCGCGCCGATGGATAGGGCCATCCACACTTGGGGTTTGGTGAAGGCGCGCAGTTCTTTGCGCGGGTCGCTGCGCGGTTCGTCGTGGCGGTCGGGGACGAATTGCCAGACCAGGGCGATAGTGCACAGGGCGATGGCGCTGACCAGTGCGAACGCCGAGCGCCAGCCCAGGTGTTGGCCCAGGAAGGTGGCGATGGGGTTGCCGAGCAGCATGGCGAGGGTGAGGCCCATCATCACGCGGGCCACGGCGCCGGCGCGTTTGTCGTTGGGCACCATGCTGGAGGCGACGACGGCGGCGATGCCGAAGTAGGCGCCGTGGGGCAGGCCGCTGATAAAGCGGAAGGCCACCAGCGAGCCGAAGGTCGGGGTGAAGGCGGTGGCGAGGTTGCCCAGGGCGTAGAGGCCCATCAGCAGTAAGAGCATGTGTTTGCGCAGCAGTTTGGCGCCGAGGATCGCCAGCAGTGGCGCGCCGACCATCACGCCCAGGGCGTAGGCGCTGATGGCGTGGCCGACTTGGGGTTCGCTTAAGCCCAGGTTTTGGGCGATATCGGGCATCAGGCCCATGATGGCGAATTCGCCGGTGCCGATCGCGAAGGCGCCCACGGCCATGGCAGCTTCCATTTTGGCGGCGCTGCGCGCGGGCAGTACGTGCCCGGGTGTTTGCTGGATAGTCATGGGTAACTCTGTAGGAAAAAAGTGCACGAAGGACAGTGGCGATGCTACGCAAGCCGCCACGAAGGTGTCTAGAACAGCGTTTTGCGCGAGCGTTCAGTTTGATTAAACGCCCTGTGACCCCAGGTCGCGGCTGGGATGCTTGACACGTGCGCGTTAAAAGCCGCGATTTAGAGCTGTCAATTGGCCAAACGGCGCATAAATGCGGTTCAGCGTGATATTCTGCGCGCCGTCTTGGTCTAGTCTTTCCCCGGTGCGTACACCCGTATACGTCCCGGCGGTCGGCTGTCGCCCAGGTAGCTGAAGCCAATAATGATAAGAAGTCAGCGCAGAAGGGACAAAAACAGTGAGGTCGCTACGTCGGCCTTGTGTGCCCACCCTACGGCCTGCAGAGTCAGGGGCGGTGGGGCGGATGGCGTTTTATCATAGGTGCTACTGATGTTTAAAAAAGTAAACACTGCCCTGCTGGGGCTGGCTTTGTCGATGGGGATCACGTCCGTTCACGCGGAAGAGGCAAAGAAAGTCGATGTGCTGCTGATCGGCGGCGGCATCATGAGTGCGACCCTGGGTGTTTGGCTCAATGAGCTGCAGCCGGACTGGTCGATGGAGATGGTCGAGCGCCTCGATGGCGTGGCCGAAGAAAGCTCCAACGGCTGGAACAACGCCGGTACCGGTCACTCGGCCCTGGCCGAACTGAACTACACCCCGGAAAACAAGGACGGCACCGTTGAGATCCCGAAAGCGGTCGAGATCAACGAAGCGTTCCAGATTTCCCGTCAGTTCTGGTCCTGGCAGGTGCAGCAGGGCGTGCTGAAGAACCCGCGTTCGTTCATCAACTCCACACCGCACATGAGCTTTGTGTGGGGCGATGACAACATCAAGTTCCTGAAAAAGCGTTACGAAGCCCTGCAAGCCAGCCCGCTGTTCGCCGGCATGCAGTACTCCGAAGACCCGGCGCAGATCGCCAAGTGGGTTCCATTGATGATGGAAGGCCGTGATCCGAAGCAGAAGATCGCCGCCACCTGGACCCCGATCGGCACCGACGTGAACTTCGGCGAGATCACCCGCCAGTTCGTCGCTCACCTGCAAACCACGCCGAAGTTTGATCTCAAACTGTCGAGCGAAGTGCAGGACATCACCAAGAACGCCGACGGTTCGTGGCGTGTGAGCTACAAAAACCTGAAAGACGGCACCAAGACCGAAACCGACGCCAAGTTCGTGTTCATCGGCGCCGGCGGCGGTGCACTGCACCTGCTGCAAAAGTCGGGCATTCCTGAAGCCAAGGAATACGCAGGCTTCCCGGTGGGCGGTTCGTTCCTGGTGACCGATAACCCGGCCATCGCCGAGCAGCACATGGCCAAGGCCTACGGTAAGGCTTCGGTTGGCGCGCCACCGATGTCGGTTCCGCACCTGGACACCCGCGTGCTGGATGGCAAGCGTGTGATTCTGTTTGGCCCATTCGCAACCTTCTCGACCAAGTTCCTGAAGGAAGGCTCGTACCTGGACCTGCTGACCAGCACCACCACCCACAACATCTGGCCTATGACCAAAGTCGGTATTCGTGAATACCCACTGGTCGAGTACCTCGCCGGCCAACTGATGCTGTCCGATGACGACCGCTTCAAGGCGCTGCAAGAGTACTTCCCGAACGCCAAGCAGTCCGACTGGCGCCTGTGGCAAGCCGGTCAGCGCGTGCAGATCATCAAGCGTGACGAAGAGCAGGGCGGCGTCCTGAAACTCGGCACCGAAGTGGTCAGCTCCGCCGACAACACCATCGCCGGCCTGTTGGGTGCATCGCCGGGCGCGTCCACCGCGGCTCCGATCATGCTGACCGTGCTGCAAAAAGTGTTCAAGGACAAGGTCGCGACGCCTGAGTGGCAGGCCAAACTGCACCAGATCGTACCGAGCTACGGCACCAAGCTGAACGACAGCCCTGAGGCTGTTGCCAAGGAATGGGCCTACACCGCCGGTATCCTGCAACTGACGCCTCCGCCTGCGATCCCGCAGCTGACCGCGCCAAAGGCCACCGAGGCTGCCAAGCCTGCGGCTGAGCCGAGCAAGCCGACGTCTGACCTGGCGCTGTAAGCCAAGCCTGATGTTAAAAAGCCCGCTGAACCGGTAACGGTCAGCGGGCTTTTTTGTGGGCGTGGGTTCAGGTGCGGGAGCGTTCGGCTGGCGGCAGTTCCACCGTGCGTTCGGCGGCGGCCAATGCGGCCTTTAAACCGGCTTTATCCAGCGGCACGCAGTACGCAGGCTTGGCCCGCTCAAAGCGCCAGCTTTCATCCAGCGTTCCCGCATCCACGGCGTCGAAACCCAGCTCGTCGAGCAGCGTGATCACATGCGCCTTTGCCGTCGCATCATCGGCGGCCACCGGCAGGGAGCGACGGTCAGGCGCACCGTGGGGGCGTGCATCGCGATTGATGTCTGAGTCAAAGATCGCATTAAACACTTTGACGACCTTTGAGTCGGCAAAATGCTCGGCCAACAGGCGGCTGGTGGTGGTTTCAAAACGGTCCAGCACCGGGATATGCCCATCGCGGTCAGGGTAGTAATTGTTGGCGTCCAGCACCGTTTTGCCTGCCAGCCACTGCGCGGGCACGCTGCGGTAGTGTTCAAGCGGGATCGCCACCAGCACCACGTCGCCAAACTGGGCGGCATCCTGCGCGCTGCCCACTTGCACACCGGGTATGCCGCTGCGCACGCTGCTCATGGTCTGCGGGCCACGGGAGTTGCTCAGCATCACCGCGTGCCCGGCAGCCAGGGCCAGTTGGGCCACGGCGCGCCCGATAAAACCTGCTCCAATCACGCCAATCTTCATGGCTTTGCTCCTGCGAAGTGGGGGAGTGGCTATGATGATTGGCAACCATTGGGTGATAAATGGGTGGTTTGGAGTCAGTGTAGTTACTGGGAGTAGTTAATCGTGGACCGTCTAACCAGCATGAGTGCGTTTGTAAAGGCCGCCGAGCTGGGCTCTTATGCCCGCGCCGCCGAGCGCTTGAACCTGTCGCCGCAGATGGTGGCCAAGCATGTCACCGCGCTGGAGCAACACCTGGGCGCCCGCTTGCTCAACCGCACCACGCGCCGGCAAAGCCTGACGGAGTTGGGTAGCGCGTACTACGAGCGCTGTAAACATATCCTCACGGAAGCCGAGGCGGCCGATTCGCTGGCGCAGATCATGAATGACACCCCGCGCGGCAAGTTGAAGGTCACCGCCCCGGTCACGTTCGGCTCCTACAGCCTGATGCCGCTGATTACCGGGTTTTTGCGTGACAACCCGGATGTGGAAATCGACTTGCACCTGACCGACCGTTTTGTCGACCTGGTGGAGGAGGGTTATGAAGCGGCTTTTCGCATCGGCCCCCTGGCGACGACCGGCCTTACGGCGCGGCCGCTGGCACCTTATCGCCTGGTGGCCTGCGCTGCGCCTGCCTACCTGACCGCACGGGGCGTGCCTTTGGTGCCGGCAGACCTTGAGCATCACGAATGCCTGGGTTATGCGTTCTGGTCACGCCCGGCAGAGCGTGAATGGGTCTTTTACCAAGGCACCACTGTGCACAAGGTGCAGGTTGCCAGCCGTTTGCAGGTCAACGAAAGCCGGGCGTTGATGACGGCGGCACTGGATGGTTTCGGCATCGTGCTTGGCCCTGAAGACTTCTTGCGCACGGCACTGGCCAAGGGCGAGTTGGTGCGGGTGCTGCCAGGCTTCGAGGCGCCGAGCCGCTCGATGCACCTGGTCTACACGGCGAACCGCCAGCGCACGGCCAAGTTGCGGCGCTTTGTCGAGGCGGTGCTGGGGCGTTTCGGACCCGCTTGAGCGCTCAAATACCGGCCCTGTGGTGCGAATACCTCAGGTTCAGCAACCTGACAGACACCACCTGTTAAAAATAACCCATAGCCAAGCAGGAGCGAGGCTGCAGCAAGGGGGCATTTTTTACCGGTGTATTCGTTGGGCGCTGGCGCCCGAGGGGTGTGTATGTTGCTACGTTATGCGGCATTGGCGGCGTTTGTCGTCGCGGCGTCCGGGTGTGTACAAGAGCGCGTGGTGCACGAGCGCGGGCCGGTGCAACGAGAGTATGTCGAGGTGGTGGCGCCGCAGCCGCCGCCGGTGCAGGTGATCGAAGTCGAGCCAGCGGCTCGCTACGGTTATGTGTGGTCACGCGGCTACTGGCGTTGGGAAGGTGGGCGCTATGTGGCGGTGCACGGCCATTGGGAGCAGGTGCGCGAAGGTTATCGTTATGTGCATCCGCACTGGGTGCAGCGTAATGACGGTTATCACTGGCAGGGCGGTGGCTGGGTTCGCTGAACCTGGCACCTGACAAAACGGCTAGCTCGGCTTTTGGGTGCCTAACAGCTTGACCTCGCGCAGCAGCGCGGCACCGAGTTGATCGCTGCCCAACTCCTGATAGCCAACTATCTGGGTGTCGCCGTGTTCTTCGGCCTGGATGATGATCACCGGTGTTTCCTTGCCGGTGGCTTCATCCACATGCAGGGCGTACTGCGGCACATCCACCTTGATCGGTGAACCCGCGGGCTTGCCTTGCACATTCAGCGTAAACGCCGCGCAGCCGCTGTCGATATCCACGCTGGTCGCGGAGCGGCCGCTGACGAAGCAGGTTTTGGGCAGGTCGGGCCAGGTGATGGTCTCGGCCAGGGCGAGGGTGGGCGCCAGGGCCATGGCAACAAGAAGCAGCATGCGCACGTGGGGAGTTCTCTTGATCAAGGGCAGTGGCGTTTTTTACCAAAGCCCGGCATGCGTCGCAATGCTGCGGCTCAAGCCAGGCGCTTCATCCCCGTGGCTTTTGCCGCATCAAGGTCGAAGGTGGCGGTGTATTCACAGCCGGCGGCATGGGCGCAGCGTTCGATCAGGTAGTCGGCGAAGTCGGCTTTGCCGCCTGTGAATCGTCGCAGTGCCTGCCAGATGATCTCGGCGTGCTCGACGGTCAGTTCACGGGTGCGCAGCAGGGTTTCCAGCACGGTCACCACGTCGCTTTTGGCCGATTGATAGCAGCTTTGCAGCACCCAGACCAATTCCACCACCGACACCAGGCTGACAAAGCCCGGTGACACGCTGGTGAGCGACTCGATCAGCGCCGAGGCCTTGGGCGATTGCACGGGGTCATCCTGGGTGACATAGCGCACCAGCACATTGGTATCGAGCCCGATCATCCGGCGTTTGCTCCTTGCGCGGCGATGGCGCGGTTCATGTCTTCGATCGACACGGCCTGCGCAGGCTTGCGGATCAGCCCCTTGAGGTCCTGCACGGTTTTGCTCGCGGCGATAATGGAAAACTTGCCGTCTTCCGTTTCGACAAATTCAACCCGATCGCCTGTTTCCAGGCCAAGCGCGGTGCGCACTTGCACGGGGATAGTGATTTGCCCTTTCGAGGTGAGTGTGGCGGTGGCCATAGTGAAAATCTCCATCGTGATATTCCTTACGTTAAGGTAAGGATTGATGAAGGACAAGATCCGTTGGTCCATAGGGTGCTCTGCTGGTGTGAGTGAGTGGGAACAGGTAAAACCCTAGCTCGAACTCTGCGCGCTCACACGCCCGCCTGCGACCCAAAGAGATACAAGCTATGACCGAACGTCAGCTCATCATTCCTGCCGCCATGCAACCCATTGTCGAGCGCGCCGGCTACGTGCCTGCGGTAAAAGTTGGCAACACTCTTTACTGTGCAGGCCAGGTCGGCCGTACACCGCAGCTGGCCGTGATCGAAGACCCCGAGGCGCAATTTATCGCGGCCTGGGAAAACCTGAGGGAAGTATTGGAAGAGGGCGGTTGCAGCTTCGATGACGTGGTGGACATGACCACTTATCACGTGAACATGCGCCAGCACATGGCGGTTTTTCGGGAGGTGAAAAACCGCCTGTTCCCGCGGGGGCATTGCGCCTGGACCACGATCGGGGTGTCCGAACTGGCACACCCCGGCCTATTGGTGGAAATCAAATGCGTGGCGGTGCAGCGCTAGTTACTGCACCACGCGATAGCACGGCACATAGGCTGCGCCGCCCGGCAACTTCATACGGTGCTGGGCGACAAATGCCTGCAACAGCTCGTCCAAGGGTTTCATGATCGCCGGGTCACCGTGAATCTCATACGGGCCATGCTGCTCAATCAGGCGAATACCCTTGTCCTTGACGTTACCGGCCACAATCCCCGAGAACGCGCGGCGCAGGTTGGCCGCCAGCTCATGGGGCGGCAGCGCGTGGCTCAGTTGCAGGCTGGCCATGTTTTCGTGGGTGGGGTCGAACGGGCGCTGGAAGCCTTCGTCGATCTTCAGCAGCCAGTTGAAGTGGAACGCGTCGTTGCGCTCGCGGCGGAATTGCTTCACGGCCTTGAGCCCGACGGTCATCTGGCGGGCCACTTCGGCCGGGTCGTCGATGATGATCTGGTAGTGCGCCTGCGCCGCTTCGCCGAGGGTGGCGCCGACGAACGCGTGCAGTTGTTGCAGGTACGGCGCGGCCTGTTTCGGCCCGGTGAGGATGACCGGGAACGGTACATCGCGGTTATCCGGGTGCATCAGGATGCCCAGCAGGTACAGGAACTCTTCGGCCGTGCCGGCGCCGCCCGGGAAGATGATGATGCCGTGGCCCACGCGCACAAAGGCTTCCAGGCGTTTTTCGATGTCCGGCAGAATCACCAGCTCGTTAACGATGGGGTTCGGTGCTTCGGCCGCGATGATGCCCGGCTCGGTCAGGCCCAGGTAACGGCCGTTGGTAATGCGTTGCTTGGCGTGGGAAATGGTCGCGCCTTTCATCGGGCCTTTCATCACGCCGGGGCCGCAGCCGGTGCACACGTCAAGGCTGCGCAGGCCCAGTTCGTGGCCGACTTTCTTGGTGTATTTGTATTCTTCGGTATTGATCGAGTGCCCGCCCCAGCACACCACGATTTTCGGTTCGACACCCGGGCGCAATGTACGGGCGTTGCGCAGCAGGTGGAACACGTAGTCGGTGATGCCCTGGGAGTTGCTCAGGTCTATGCGCTGGCTGTCCAGCTCGTTCTCGGTGTAGACGATATCGCGCAGGGCGCTGAAGAGCATTTCGCGGGTGCTGGCGATCATCTCGCCGTCGACGAAGGCATCGGCTGGCGCATTCAACAGTTCCAGGCGCACGCCACGGTCTTGCTGGTGGATACGCACTTCAAAGTCTTTATAGGCGTCGAGGATGGTCTTGGCGTTGTCGATATGCGCGCCGGTGTTGAGGATGGCCAGGGCGCACTGGCGGAACAACGTGTAGATGCTGCCGGAACCGGCTTCACTCAGTTGCTGGACTTCACGTTGGGACAGGGTTTCGAGGCTGCCCTTGGGGCTGACGGAGGCATTGATGACTTGACGTTGGGGCATTCTGATTCCTTGAAAGCACAGCCATCGCAGCCGCCAGGGGCGGCGATGGCTGGAGAATGGTGAGCGCCGAACTCGGTCGCACTAGACAGTTAGTTTGGCCGCCAGAAGGGCAGGGCGCAAACGCCGTCAACACCATCATGCCGCAGAACTTACTGAATCAGCTTCCAGTTTTTGTAGAAAACCCGACGCAGGGTAAACACCAACCCGGCAAAACCCGAAATCACGGCGTTGAGCACTGAGGGCAGCAAGGTCGGCCGCACGATGTCAATGAACAGGCAGTAACGCTTTGCGTCGTTTTTGTTGAAGGAGGCATGCATCAGCGTGTCATCGAAGATGAACAGCGGGTCATCGTGCCAGTAGTGCTTGTGCTTGCCCACCTGGATGTAAACACCGTCGTGATGCGGCGCCGGCGCCATGTTGTAGAGCACGCGGAACATCATGCGCAGCGGGCCGAAGTGGAAGGACGTGGAGCGGTTTTCGTTGAACACCGAGACGCCGATGGTCTTCACAAACGGCAGTTTCTTGCGCAGTTGCGGAATGTCCAGGGTGGTTTCGATCGGGCGACCGTACCATTGGAAGAACAACATGCCGCGCTTTTTCTCGGCCATGCGCTCGTCCAGGTAGCTGATGATTTCGTCCTTGTTGGCCATGGCGTCGTCGATGACTTGTTGCAGGTCTTCGCGCCAGGCGGGCGGCAGGTCGCGCATGGTGTAGACGTGGCGGTTGCGCAGGCTCAACAGGTCGAACAGGGTATTGAACGGCGCCAATATCCAGGTGTTGCGGCCGTTACCAACGAAGTATTTCTTGATGGTGTCGCGGTCGTACAGGCCGTTGCGCAGGAAATCATAAATGCCGCAGAACAGCACCAGCAGCAGAAACACCAGGCTGGTACGTGGGAAGCAATAGATGAACAGCAGAACGCCGAGTACCCAGGCGACTGAGACCAATTTTTTTTGCACAGCACTTTTACTCATGAAGCGAGGCTCCGGACCTGAAACAAAGCGAAACAATCCCGCCATGATAGTGGGTTATCACGGCGCCGGGCGTTTTAAATATTGCGAATTTGTGAACGTTGAACACAGTTTTTAACCAGGCGGTGCTGCGCGCCAGCTGTTTTGCCGATTGGATTTTGTAAACAGAAGATTTGCGTCTATCGTGACGCTTCGGTTTTTCGCGCGTCATAGACCGGTACGATTGAAGTTGAATGGCCACCACTGGCCGTCGACCCCTTGGAAGAGGCAGAAATTTTATGATCATCAAACCGCGGGTTCGTGGCTTTATCTGTGTGACCGCTCACCCTGTTGGCTGTGAAGCGAACGTCCGAGAGCAGATCGACTACGTAACCCAGCATGGCGCCATCGAAGGCGGCCCAAAAAAGGTGCTGGTCCTCGGCGCTTCCACCGGTTATGGCCTGGCCGCGCGCATCAGTGCTGCGTTTGGCTGCGGCGCCGACACCCTGGGCGTGTTTTTTGAGAAAGAAGGCGAAGAAGGCAAGCTGAGCTCCGCCGGCTGGTACAACAGCGCGGCGTTCGAGAAGTTTGCCGTGGAAAAAGGCCTGTACGCCAAGAGCATCAACGGCGACGCGTTCTCTGACGAGATCAAGCGCCTGACCATCGAAACCATCAAGAAAGACCTGGGCAAGATCGACCTGGTGGTTTACAGCCTGGCCGCGCCGCGCCGTACCGACCCGCAAGGCGTGGTGCACACCTCCACCCTCAAGCCGATCGGCAAGGCCGTGACCCTGCGCGGTATCAACACCGACAAAGGCGTTGTGGTCGATACCACCCTTGAGCCTGCAACCCAGGAAGAAATCGACGGCACCGTGAAAGTCATGGGCGGCGAAGACTGGCAGCTGTGGATCGACGCCCTGCGTGACGCCGACGTGTTGGCCGAAGGCGCCAAGACCACTGCGTTCACCTACCTCGGCGAGAAGCTGACCCAGGATATTTACTGGAACGGCTCCATCGGCGAAGCCAAGAAAGACCTCGACAAAAAAGTCCTGACCCTGCGCGACAACCTCGCTGCGCTGAAGGGCGACGCCCGTGTGTCGGTGCTCAAGGCCGTGGTTACCCAGGCAAGCTCCGCGATCCCGATCATGCCGCTGTACCTGTCGCTGCTGTTTAAAGTGATGAAAGAGCAGGGCACCCACGAAGGTTGCATCGAGCAGGTTTACGGCCTGTTCAAAGACAGCCTGTACGGCAGCGAGCCGAAGCTGGACGCCGACGGCCGCCTGCGCGCCGACCTGGCTGAGCTGGAGCCGAAGGTTCAGGACGCCGTGGCTGCACTGTGGAATCAGGTGACCGATGACAACGTCAACGAGATCAGCGATTTCGCCGGCTACAAGGCGGAGTTCCTGCGTTTGTTCGGGTTTGAAATCGACGGCGTGGACTATGAAGCTGATGTGAATCCGACTGTGAAGATCAAGGGCCTTATCCAAGCCTAAACACGGTCAAAAAATGTGGGAGCCTGGCTTATGTGGGAGCTGGCTTGCCTGCGATACAGTCACCTCGGTATATCAGTTACACCGAGGCGATGCTATCGCAGGCAAGCCAGCTCCCACACAAGCCAGCTCCCATACAACCCCGCTCCCACATTTGCCTTGGGTTAATTCAGAACCCTCCTACATTCCCTCGTGCTCCCACCCTTCCTCACAATCTGCCAGACTCCTTGCGCTATCAAGCCACGCTAACGGAGGATCTGATGACGATTCGTGCAGTAGTTTTTGATTTTGGCGGTGTCCTCTTCGATTGGAACCCGCAGCACCTTTACCGCAAGCTGATTGCCGACGACGCCGAACGGCAACACTTTCTCGACACCATCTGCACCCAAGCCTGGAACACCGAGCAAGACGCCGGCCGCAGCCTGGCCGAAGGCACCCGCCACCTTATCGAGCAATACCCGCAGCACGAACCCCTGATCCAGGCCTATTACGACCGTTGGCACGAAATGCTGCGTGGCGCGTTGCCCGATGGCGTGGCCATTCTTGAGGCGCTGCATAAGGCCGATATGCCGCTGTTCGGGCTCACCAATTGGTCGGCTGAAACCTTCCCTTACGCACGGGCCAACTACCCGTTTCTGCAGCACTTGCGCGATATCGTCGTGTCTGGCGAGTTGAAGTTGATCAAGCCGGACCCCGCGATCTATCACGCGAGCCTTGATCAGGTTCGCGCTCACTTGCCGGATATCCAGGCCAGGGAAGTGGTGTTTATCGACGACGTTGCCGGCAATATCGAGGCCGCTGAAGCCCTCGGCTGGCAGGGCATTCACCATGTGTCGGCCGAGCGCACTGCCGCGCGTTTGCGCGCGTTGGGGGTGAGCTTTTAGCGCGCCCACTTTTCCATGGCGAAATCCACAAAAGCGCGCAGCTTGGGCAGGCGGTAGCGGTCCTGTCGGTAGAGCAGGTGCATGGGGCGGCTGGGCAGTTGATAGGTGGTCAGCAACGCCACCAGCTTGCCGCTCTCCAGGTCCGGTTGCACCAGGGCATCGGCCAGCATGATGATGCCCATGCCGTTCACGGCTGCCTGGCGCAAGCCTTGGGAGCTGTTGATGGTCAATGCTCCGGCCACCGGCACCTCCACTTCGCCTGCATCGCCGGTCATGCGCCACAGTTTGCTGGTGTCTCGCCAGTTATCGTTCGCCGGGTAGGCAAATGCCAGGCAGTCGTGCTGGCGCAAGTCGTCGGGCGTCTGCGGAATGCCACGTCGCGCCAGGTACGCCGGTGACGCACAGAGCGTCAGGGTATAGGCCTGCATCGGCCTGGCGATCAGGCTTGAGGTTTCCAACTCGCCCAGGCGGATGGCAACGTCGAAGCCGCTGTCGACCAGATCCATGCGCTCATTGCTGAGTTCGACATACAGATTGATCTGCGGGTAGCGCTGGGCAAATTCGCTCAAGGCCGGTGTGAGGCGTTCGGTGCCGAACACCGGTGGCGCGGTGATGCGCAGGCTGCCTTTGGGCGTTTCGCTGTGGATCTGCTCTGCCAATAGTTCAGAGTCGGCCACCAGCCCCAGCACCTCCAGGCAACGTTGGTAATACTGCCCGCCAAATTCGGTGAGGCTTTGTTTGCGCGTGGTGCGCTTCAGCAAGCTGACCCCCAGCCGTTGCTCCAGCGCGCGCAAGTGGTTACCGACCATGGTGGTCGACAGCCCGCATTCCTGCGCGGCGGCGGTCATGCTGCCGGCCTCGACCACTTTCACGTACACCGACATCGACTGGAACAGATCCATTATCAAGCCC
Organism: Pseudomonas sp. PA-6-3C; assembly: GCF_021605825.1. Classification (NCBI taxonomy): domain Bacteria; kingdom Pseudomonadati; phylum Pseudomonadota; class Gammaproteobacteria; order Pseudomonadales; family Pseudomonadaceae; genus Pseudomonas; species Pseudomonas sp. PA-6-3C. Next base: position 138,192 of record NZ_WKDV01000011.1, on the reverse strand, counting down.
TGGTTTAAAGTCATTGCAGGAATGCGCAGTTTATCCAGCTCAGGTGGCTAACGATACTGGCAGCATCACAACGATGCACTGGAGCCTGCCACCATGACCGCCGCCTGCCTGATGACCACCTATCAACCCATGGCCCTGAGCTTTACCCGTGGCCTGGGCACGCGCCTGTGGGACCAGCAGGGCCGTGAATACCTCGACGCCGTGGCCGGTGTGGCGGTAACCAATGTCGGGCACTCCCACCCCAAATTGGTCACGGCGATCAGCGAGCAGGCGGGCCTGTTGCTGCACACCTCCAATCTCTACAGCATCGACTGGCAGCAGCGCCTGGCCGAGCGCCTGACGCGGTTATCCGGCCTGGACCGTGCGTTCTTCAATAACTCCGGCGCCGAAGCCAACGAGACCGCGCTGAAACTGGCGCGGTTGCATGGCTGGAAAAAAGGCATTGAAGAGCCTTTGGTGGTGGTGATGGAGAACGCGTTTCACGGGCGTACGCTGGGCACTATGGCCGCCAGTGACGGGCCTTCGGTGCGCCTGGGGTTCCAGCGCCTGCCGGGGGACTTTCTCAAGGTGCGCTTTGGCGACTTGGCCGCATTGGCGGCCATTACCGAGCAATTCGGCACGCGCATCGCGGCGATCTTGCTCGAGCCGATCCAGGGTGAAAGCGGCGTGCTGCCCGCGCCGCCCGGTTACCTGAAGGCGCTGCGCGACCACTGCACGCGCCACGGCTGGTTGATGATGCTCGATGAAATCCAGACCGGTATCGGCCGCACTGGCGCCTGGTTTGCGTTCCAGCACGAAGGCATCGTGCCCGACGTGATAACCCTGGCCAAAGGCCTCGGCAACGGCGTGCCCATCGGTGCCTGCCTGGCCCGGGACGCCGTGGCCCAGTTGTTCACGCCAGGCAGCCACGGCAGCACGTTTGGCGGTAACCCGCTGGCCTGCCGCGTGGGTTGCACGGTGTTGGACATCATTGAAGAACAAGGCTTGCTGCACAACGCCGCGCTACAGGGCGAGCGCCTGCTGGCGCGGTTGCGGGTGGAGTTGAGCGAGCACCCGCAGGTGCTGGCGATTCGCGGCCAGGGCTTGATGGTCGGCATCGAGCTGGCCAGGCCTTATCGTGACCTGGCCCAGCGTGCGGCCCAGGAGCATGGGCTGCTGATCAATGTGACCCGGGGCAAGATCATCCGCCTGTTGCCGCCGCTGACACTGGATGCCAAGGAGGTTGAGATGATTGTGCGGGCCATCACCCGTCTCCTGGATTGAAACCGGATCAAACTGTGGGAGCTGGCTTGCCTGCGATAGCGGTGTGTCAGCCACTGTAGTTGGCACAGACAGTCCGCTATCGCAGGCAAGCCAGCTCCCACATTGGATCGGCGTGATATTCAGAGATCCGGGCCATTGAGCCATTCCTGGTTCATGGTTTCGGTATCGCCCAGGTACTCCAACAACCAACTCATCGCCGGCGACAACTTATCCTGCGCCCACGCCACACACGACGGGCTGGCCGGAAACGGTCGGCTCAGTTGCAGCGCCACCAGGTCGCCACGCTCGACCCACGGCAATACCTGATGAGCCGGCGCCATGCCCACGCACAGCCCATCGCGCAGGCAATCGAGTGCCGAGGCCCAGTTGGGCACGACCAAACGGCGCTGGTTATCCAGGGTCCAGGTGTCACGCTTGGGCAGGTTGCGCGAGGTGTCGGTCATGCACAGCGAGGCGAACGGGCGCAGTTGGTCGTCACTGAGCAAGCCGCTGACGCTTGCCAGCGGGTGCTGGGCGCTGACCACACACAGCCAGTTGAGCAGGCCCATGTCCCGAAATGTGAAGCGGCTGGCCACCGGCACCGCGCTGGTGGCGCCGATCACAATGTCGGTGCGCTCATCGGCCAGGGCGTCCCACACGCCGTTGTACACCTCGTATTCGAGCAGCAATTCCACCTCAGGGAATTGCCGATAAAAATCCAGCACCAGTTGCCGGCAGCGCTGGGGTTTGACGATGGAGTCCACCGCGACCTTCAACTGGCCGCTCCAGCCATTGGCCACCTGCTGGCACAAACGCCGGGTGCCGAGCATTTTTTTCATCACCCCGCGCGCTTCGTCTATAAATAGACGGCCGGCGGGGGTCAACTCCACATCGCGATGGCGGCGCACAAACAGCGGCACCGCCAACCATTCCTCCAACTGGCGCACCGTATAACTGATGGCTGACGGCACGCGGTGCAATTCCTGGGCAGCGGCGCTGAAGCTGCCATGGCGTGCCACGGCATCGACTACATCCAGGGAGTATTCGGACCACATAGCGGTTGCCTTCAAAATATTTGATTCAAGTATCCAATTATTATCGCTTCACACACAGCCTGTCAGCTTCATAATGGGCGCCAGTCAGCAAATAGTTTGATGGCAGCATCCACAAGGCTTCAATGAAAAATTCTTTTGGTTTCACCTGGTATTTGGCGGGGCTGAGCATGCTCGGTTATCTGGCCATGGACATGTACTTGCCGGCGTTTGGCGCCATGGGCGAGCAGTTGCAGATCAGTGCGGGCGCGGTGGGCGCCAGCTTGAGTATTTTCCTCGCGGGCTTTGCGCTCGGGCAGTTGCTGTGGGGGCCATTGTCCGATCGCCTGGGGCGCAAGCCGGTGCTGCTCGCCGGGCTGAGCCTGTTTGTGCTGGGCTGCGCCGGGATGTTCTGGGTCGAGACGGCGCCGCAGTTATTGGCGTTGCGTTTTATCCAGGCGATTGGTGTGTGTTCCGCCGCCGTGAGTTGGCAGGCGCTGGTGATTGACCGTTACCCGGCCGACAAGGCCCACCGTGTTTTCGCCAGCATCATGCCGCTGATGTCGCTGTCACCGGCGTTGGCGCCGCTGTTGGGCGCGATGGTGCTGAACCACTTTGGCTGGCAGGCGATTTTCGCGGTATTGCTGGTTGTGTCAGTGCTGTTGCTGTTGCCGACGTTGCTGCTGCGCAAAATGCCGAAACGTCGGGCCGAGGAGGGCGAACCTTCGCGCCTGGGCTATGGGCAGTTGCTGACCTCCCGGGTGTTTACCGGCAATGTGATGATCTTCGCCGCCTGTTCAGCCAGCTTCTTCGCCTGGCTCACCGCGTCGCCGTTTATCCTTGGCGACATGGGTTACAGCCCGAATGACATCGGCTTGAGTTATGTGTTGCCGACCTTGTCCTTTCTGGTCGGCGGTTACAGCTGTCGCAGTGCCTTGCAGCATTACCAGGGCAAAACCCTGCTGCCGTGGTTGCTGGTGGCCTATTGCATCAGCATGGTGGCGTTGTACCTGGTTGCGACATTGACCGTGCCGACCCTGACCACTTTGTTGATTCCGTTCTGCCTGATGGCGTTGGTCAACGGTGCGAGTTACCCCATCGTGGTGGCGAATGCGTTGATGCCCTTTGCGGAAAATTCCGGTAAGGCGGCGGCGCTGCAGAACACCCTGCAGTTGGGCCTGTGCTTTCTGAGCAGCCTGCTGGTGTCGTCGATGATCGACCAGCCGCTGTTGATCACCGTGATTGTGATGCTGGCGACTGCGCCGCTGGCGGTGTTGGGTTACTGGCTGGCGCGGCCGAAAGCCGATAAGTCGGAACTCGCAAGCGCCTAAAACTGAAACCCAAGCAAAAATGTGGGAGAGGGCTTGTGTGGGAGCTGGCTTGCCTGCGATGGCATCAACTGGGTGCACCTGATGTACCGAGTTGTCTGCATCGCAGGCAAGCCAGCTCCCACACAAGCCAGCTCCCACAGTTGATTGGTTTTTTTCAGTTAGAACGTCACTTCCATATTCAGCGTAGGCGTGGAGGTCCGGGTGCCCATGCCACCATCCACCCCGAACTTGTTATGCCAGTACTCGTAACCCACCCCCAGGTACAGGTTCGGCTTCACGCTTTTACCTGGCCGCACCGCCACCATCAGCGCGGTGCGCATCAGGGTTTCCGGCGCGGTGTCGCGGCCGTGGTAGTCCTCGCCCTTTTCCCCGACGTAATTGATAAACCCCTGGAACTTCGCCGCGTGGTTGGCGATGTCGAACGGGCGCATCCAGGTCAGGTTGAGCATGTAGGTGTCGTCGAAGGTGTGGTTCGACTCTTTCGCACCGGGGATGCCGGTGTGGTTCTTTTCCTTGTAGTACATCAGGCTCAAATCCAGCACGCCGACGGTGTTGAACTTCAACGTCGGGCCGATCACCAGCGCGCGTTTTTTGGCTGAGGCGAAGTTGTTGTTGCGGTTCGCGTCGAAGCCCAGGGTCAGGGCGTAATCCTTGACCAGGCCGGTGCCCAGCGGCACATCGAATACCCGTGAGGCGTACAGCTGGTGTCGGTACACGGCGTAGACCTCACTGCCACCGTGGTCGGTGCCCTTACGTGGGTCGCTGCTGTCGGACAGAAACACATCGAGGTTCAGGTAGTTGCTGCCGTACTGGTAGCCGCTGGCGTGGGTAAAGCTGTAGATGCGCTTGCTGAAGTCGTCGGGGTTGTTGGGGTTGGTGAAGTGCTGGCCGTAGCGAAACCCTACGCTGTTGTTCATCCATTCCAGCGCGACGGCCTCCCCACCGCCGAGAAGGGTCAATGCAACGGTAGCGCCCTGTAATGCCTTTTTCATTGTTCTAGGTCCTTTGGCGTTCTGGCTCATGACGGCCGGATTGTTTTTGTAACGCCGATGGAGGGTATCTTGTTCGATTGATTGTATACAACTCTATGGACATCCAGTCCAAACATTGCATACAGTGTTCGCACAACAAAAACAGAGAACCCCTCACCATGACTATCCCGAAGGCGTCACCGCAGCGGCCAGAAGACGAGAATCTCGGCGTCGCGGCCAACATGGCTTACGGCCTGCAGCATGTGCTCACCATGTATGGCGGCATCGTTGCCGTACCGTTGATCGTCGGCCAGGCGGCCGGGTTGTCGCCGGCGGATATCGGCCTGCTGATCGCCGCCTCGCTGTTTGCCGGTGGCCTGGCCACGTTGCTGCAAACCCTCGGCCTGCCGTTTTTTGGCTGCCAGTTGCCGCTGGTGCAGGGCGTGTCGTTTGCCGGTGTGGCAACCATGGTGGCGATTGTCGGCAGTGATGGCGCGGGCGGGGTGCCGGCGATTCTCGGGGCGGTGATGGCCGCGTCGTTTATCGGCTTATTGATCACGCCGGTATTCTCACGGATCACCAAGTTCTTCCCGCCGCTGGTCACCGGCATCGTGATCACCACCATCGGCCTGACGCTGATGCCGGTGGCAGCGCGCTGGGCCATGGGCGGCAATAGCCGCGCAGCGGACTTTGGCAGCATGGCCAACATCGGCCTGGCGGCACTGACCCTGGTGCTGGTGTTGCTACTGAGCAAGATCGGCAGCGCGACCATCTCGCGCCTGTCGATTCTGTTGGCCATGGTGATCGGCACCGTGATCGCGGTGTTCTTCGGCATGGCGGATTTCTCCAGCGTCGCCCAAGGGCCGATGTTCGGCTTCCCGACACCTTTCCATTTCGGCATGCCGACCTTCCATGTGGCGGCGATCATTTCCATGTGCATCGTGGTGATGGTGACGTTGGTGGAAACCTCGGCGGACATCCTCGCGGTCGGCGAGATCATCGACACCAAAGTCGACTCCAAGCGCCTGGGTAATGGCCTGCGTGCCGATATGCTGTCGAGCATGTTTGCGCCGATCTTCGGTTCATTCACCCAAAGCGCCTTCGCCCAGAACGTCGGCCTGGTGGCGGTTACGGGAGTGAAAAGCCGCTTTGTAGTGGCCACTGGCGGTGTATTTCTGGTGGTGTTGGGCCTGCTGCCCTTTATGGGGCGGGTGATTGCGGCGGTGCCGACTTCGGTGCTTGGCGGCGCCGGTATTGTGTTGTTCGGCACCGTGGCGGCCAGTGGGATTCGCACGCTGTCCAAGGTGGATTACCGCAACAACATGAACCTGATCATCGTGGCAACGAGCATCGGTTTCGGCATGATCCCGATTGCAGCGCCGAACTTTTATGATCACTTCCCCACCTGGTTCGCGACCATTTTCCATTCGGGCATCAGTTCGTCGGCGATCATGGCGATTCTGCTGAACCTGGCGTTCAACCACTTCACCGCCGGTAACTCGGACCAGCAATCGGTGTTTGTGGCCGGCACCGAGCGCAGTTTGTGCTTCCACGACGTGGCGGCGTTGCGCGATGGCGATTACTTCAGTGGCGGTAAATTGTTTGATGCTGAAGGGAAGGAGATTCCAGTGGTGGCGCAAGTGCCGAGGAAGGCCGCAAAGCCTGAGACCACCGAGGTCTAAAACTGTGGGAGCTGGCTTGCCTGCGATGGCGGCGAGCCAGTCACTGCACCTGTAACTGATGTACCGCTATCGCAGGCAAGCCAGCTCCCACAGTTGAACTCAGCCGGCCTTGAGTGCTCGGTGCGGCAGCGAACACGCCTCGTCCAGAAACTTCACCACAGTCCCCATGCACGCCTGGCGTTCTTCCACGTGGGGCATGTGGCTGGAGTCTTCAAACAACGCCCAGCGCACGTCAGTGATTTCATCCAGGAACGGCTTGACCACCAAGGGCGTGGCTTCGTCGTGGCGTCCTGATATCACCAGCGTCGGCACATTGATCGCCGACAGGCGCCCGATCACGCTCCAATCCTTCAAGCTGCCGATGATGTGAAATTCGGTCGGGCCGCTCATGGCGTGGTACACCGTCGGGTCGGCGTCCACCGCTGCAAAGGTGCGCGCCACTTCTTCCGGCCATGGGTTTACTCGGCACACATGCTGGTCATAGAAGATCCGCGCCGCCGCAAGGTATTCCGGGTCTTGGTAAGTGCCGGCCTGTTCGTGTTTGAGCAGGGTTTGATGCACGCCTTCGGGCAACAGTTGGCGCAGGCGGTTGGCTTCGCTGACCCAGGTGCGCATGCAGGTAGGCGAGTTGGCCGGGATAAATGCGCGCAGGCCCTTGGGTCGCAAAATCGCGTGTTCGCTGCCGAGCATGCCGCCCCAGGATTGCCCCAGGATCGCGTAGTTGTCACTGATCTGCAGGTGGTCCAGCAGGTTGTTCAGCTCGTCGAGGAACAGGTCGATGGTCCAGAACGACGCGTCCTTGTCCGGCAAGTGCGTAGAGCGGCCATTGCCGATTTGATCGTAGTGAATCACCGCATGGCCGCTGGCGGCGACGTCCTTGAACGCGTCTACGTAGTCATGGGTGCAACCGGGGCCGCCATGGAGGATCACCAAGGGCGTGCGGCCGGTGCCCAGGTCGCCAGTGACGCGGTACCAGGTCTGGTAGGCGCCGAAGGCCGCGTAGCCTTCGCGGACTTTCTCGATGAATTCCATTTCGTACCCTGCTCTGAAAAAAAGGATCAGGGATACGATAGTCGGCACGCAGCGTTTAAGTAACTAGCAAAACAGCTAGGTTTTACCGACGGATCAATCTTCCAGCAGGCGGTAATGGGTCGCGCGCACCACCGCCTGTACGCGGTTCTTGGCGCCCAGTTTGTGCATGGCCGAGGCCAGGTGCAGGGTGACCACCGCCAGTGAGCGGCTTAACTGCGTGGCGATCTCGGCTGCGGTCAGGCCCTCCGCCGCCCATTTAAGGCACTCGCGCTCGCGTTTGGTCAGATGGATGTGCGGGTAGGTGCGTAGCTCTTTGCTCAGCAGCGGGTAGGCCGCTTCCTGCAAGGCATGGGTGATCAGGCTGAAGTCTGTCAAGGTTTGCTGGGCATCTTCCAGCACCGTGCTGGCCTTGCCGGTGCGCAGGCCGGTCAGCGACGCGAAGCCGCCACGCGGCAGGTGGATCGGCACGGTGACGCCGCAGGTCAGTTGGCGTTCATGCAAATAAGAGGACACGGGCGCATGGCACGGGTCGATGATCTTTTGCAGCGCAGTGTCGGCTTTGGCCTCATAAGACCACACGAACGGCGACACCGTGCTCAAGGCCAGGTGCTGCACCGGGTCGATCTGGTAAAAACCTTCGCTGCACCATAACGCGTGCCAGTCCGACGGCGTGTTGCGCGACTCCAGCACCGAAGGCGTGATCAGCGAACCGTCCTGGTCGATGGGCACCGGCGTGTAGTCATACACCAACGCATCAAAGCCCAACTGCTGGGCGAGGACAAACGTGTTGTCCATCTGTTCAACCAGGCTCCTGCCGGGCATGAGGCGGTTGTTGAAGGCAGTAAGTTTGGACAGCATCCGTTCTGCTCCCGAATTCATTTGAATCTCGACTTGCGGCAAGTAGAATGCCACGCCCCGGCGAAGGACTGCCAGGCCAAACCTATAAGAACTACTAGGTTATGGACGCGCGGCATCCTCGGTAGTGTTGGCCCTGTAAACGGCCGCTACCTGCCAGGCCGATACAACACAAGGAATGTATGCATGTGGCGTGAAATTGCCCCCGACCAGCAGTACAACGTGCAGGTCGATGGCCATAACCTCGTGGCCTACAGCTTTGGCGACGGCGATGAGGTGCTCTTGTGTCTCAACGGCGGCCCGGGCCTGCCGTGTGACTACTTGCGCGACGCCCATGGCTGGCTCAAAGAGCATAACCTGCGAGTGGTTGCATTCGATCAGCTTGGCACGGGCGCATCAGCCAGACCATCAGATGTTTCCCTGTGGGAAATTGGCCGTTATGTCGAAGAAGTCGAAACCGTGCGCCAGGCACTGGGCCTGGGCCGCGTGCATCTGCTTGGGCATTCGTGGGGCGGCTGGTTGGGCATCGAGTACGCCATCCACTATCCCGACGCCCTGAAAAGCCTGATCCTGGAAAACACCGTCGGCGATATTCCGCACCTGTCCCAGGAGCTCGAACGCCTGCGCGGTGCCCTCGGCAGCGAAACCGTGGCCATGATGCAGCGCCATGAAGCCATGGGCACACTCGACCATCCGCAGTATCAGGCCGCTATCACCTTGCTCAACTACCGCCACGTCTGCCGTCTGGACGAATGGCCGGAGCCGGTCAAGCGCTCCCTGGGCGACTGGAACATGGGGCCTTACGAAACCATGCAAGGCCCCAACGAGTTCCTCTATATCGGTAACCTCAAGGACTGGAACCGCATCCCGGAGATGGCCGATTTCAAGATGCCGATCCTGATCACCACCGGCCAGCACGACGAACTGACACCCGCCTGTGCCCATCGCATGAAACTCGCCGCCACACACGCCGAGTTGCATGTATTCCCCAACAGCAGCCATATGCCGTTTTATGAGGAACCCCACGCGTACTTCCCGGTGCTGCTGGACTTCCTCGCTCGCCACCGAGGCTGACGGATGAATCTTGCGCGTTACCGTTTTGTGTTGTCCCGGCCGCTGCAATTGCTGCCGGTGTTGTTTGGCATCAGCCTGATCACGTTTGTGCTGGTGCGCTCGATCCCCGGCGACCCGGCGCGGGCCTTGCTGGGCTCGCGCAGCACGCCGGACGCGCTGCTGAAAATCCGCGCCCAATACGGCCTGGACCAGCCCTTGTGGCTGCAATATTTCTACTTCCTCAAGAACCTGCTCAAGGGCGATCTCGGCCAGTCACTGCTCTATAAGGTCGACGCGTTGAAACTGATCGTCACCCGCATTGAGCCGACGCTGGTGCTGGTGCTCGGCAGTGTGCTGCTGGCGCTGTTGATCGCGGTGCCGCTGGCCACCGTGGCGGCGCGCAACAAAGGCGGTTGGGCGGATAACCTGATCCGCGTGTTCACCACGGTCGGCCTGGGCATGCCGGCCTTCTGGCTGGGCTTGATGCTGATTCTGTTGCTGAGTGTGAAGTGGGGGTTGTTCCCGGTATCGGGCTACGGTCGCACGTTTACAGATAAAGCCCACCACATGGTCCTGCCGTGCTTGACCATTGCGCTGGCGCTGGCGGCGGTGCTGGTGCGCAACCTGCGGGCGAGCATGCTGATGGAGTTGCAGGCTGACCATGTCACCGCTGCCCGCGCACGCGGGTTATCGGAGGCGGCGGTGTTTCGTCGGCATGTGTTACCCAACTCCCTGGTGCCGGCGGTTAACCTGCTGGCGGTGAATATCGGCTGGCTGATCAGCGGCACGGTGGTGATCGAAAGCCTGTTCGCGATTCCCGGCATCGGCCAATTATTGGTGCGCGGCATTTTTACCCGCGACTACATGGTGGTGCAGGGCGTGGCGATGGTGCTGGCGTGTGCGACGGTGGTGGTCAACTTCGTCGCGGACGTGGCGACCGTGGCCCTCGACCCACGGGTGAAGATGCAATGAGCAGCCGACCACTGATTGCGCCGTGGCGTTTGCGCCTGCGGTTTGGTTTTCGCAACGGCCGGCTGACCGCTGCGTGGGGGCTGTTGATCTTGTTTATGTGGTTGGCCCTGGCGTTGTTCGCGCCGTGGCTCGCTCCGTATGACCCGATTGCGCAGAACACCGATCTGAGTTTGCTGGCGCCCAGCCTTGCCCACCCATTTGGCACGGATAACTACGGCAGAGACATCCTTTCGAGGGTGATCTGGGGCGCGCGGATTGACCTGCAACTGGCCGTTATCGGCGTGATCTTCCCGTTCCTGATCGGCACTTTTATCGGCGCTGTTTCCGGCTACATCGGCGGTCGCTTCGACAGCGTGTGCATGCGCGTGATCGACGTGGTGCTGGCGTTCCCGTTCCTGGTGTTGATGCTGGCGATCATGGCCATCCTCGGGCCGGGCTTGCAGAGTTTTTATATCGCCATGGCGTTGGTGGGCTGGGTGTCGTATGCGCGGTTGATCCGCTCGCAGATCCTGGTGCTCAAGGAAAGCGACTTCGCCCTGGCCGCCAAGAGCCTGGGCTTTGGCCATGGGCGCATTCTGTTCCGGCACTTATTGCCCAACGCGATGTTTGGCTCGATTGTGTTTTCGATGTCCGACGCCGTGCTGATGCTGCTCAACGGCGCCGCCGTGAGTTACCTGGGCCTGGGCGTGCAACCGCCGACGGCGGAGTGGGGCACGATGGTCGCCGAAGGGCAGGCGTTTATCACCACAGCCTGGTGGCTTTGCACCTTCCCTGGCCTGGCCATTGTGACCCTGGCCATGGGTTTCAGCCTGCTCGCCGATGGCGTGGCGCAAGTATTGGGGGATCGTTCATGAGCCTGCTTCACGTGCAGGACCTCAGCGTGATCGCCAACAATGGTGGGCGAGAGGTCACGCTGGTTGATCGTGTGTCCTTTGATTTGGCCGAAGGTGAAATCCTCGGCCTGGTGGGTGAAAGCGGGTCGGGCAAAACCCTGGCCTGTCGCGGCCTGATGCGCCTGTTGCCGTCGCCCAACCTGCGGGTGCAAGGCGGCGCTGTGCGCCTGGCCGGTCGCGACCTGTTGCAACTCGATGAGGCTGGCATGCGCGCCGTGCGCGGTGGGCAACTGGGCATGATTTTCCAGAACCCCAGCAGTCACCTTGACCCGTTGATGCGCATCGGCGAGCAGATCGCCGAAGGCATCCGTTTGCATCAGGGTGCGTCGAAAAAAGACGCGCGCCTGCAAGCCATCGAGGTGCTGCGCCAGGTCGGTATTCCCGATCCCAAGGCGCGGGTCGACAACTACCCCCATGAGTTCTCCGGCGGCATGCGCCAGCGCGCGATGATCGCCGTGGCCCTGGGCTGCAACCCGCAAGTGCTGATTGCCGACGAGCCGACCACCGCGCTGGACGTGACGGTGCAGGCGCAGATCCTGCGCCTGCTGCTGGAGCTGCGAGACCAGCGTGGCCTGGCGATCATCATGATCACCCATGACCTGGGCGTGGTGGCGCAGACCTGTGATTCCATCGCGGTGATGTACGCCGGGCGCCTGTGCGAGCACGCGAGCAAATACGACGTGCTGGCCCATCCACAACACCCGTACACCGCTGGCCTTATCGATTGCCAACCCGCCCACAGCAGCGGCCACGCCTTGCTGCGCACCATCCCTGGCCAGCCGCCGTTACTGGATGCCTTGCCCGACGGTTGCCGCTTCAACCCGCGCTGCCCGCAAGTGGCGGCGTTGTGCACTGAGGTGCTGCCCGAAGGTGCGCGCGTAGCCTGCCACTATCCGCTGGGAGAGCGCCCATGAGCCTGTTGCAGATCAAGGACCTGGAGGTGCGGTTTGCCGCGTCCGGCACGGGTGTGTTGGGCCTTAATAAACAGTGGGTGAGGGCGGTCAATGGTGTGTCGCTCAACCTGGCCGCAGGTGAAACCCTGGGGTTGGTGGGCGAGTCCGGCAGTGGCAAAAGCACGCTGGGGCGGGCAATTTTGCACCTCACCCCGATCAGCGCCGGGCAGGTGTTGTTCGATGGCGTCGACATGGCCCGGGGCAGTGCTATCGACATCGCCCGCCTGCGGCATGAAACCGCAATGATTTTCCAGGACCCCTACGCTGCCCTGAACCCGCGACACAGCATTGGCGAAACCCTTGCCGAAGTGCTGCGGGTGCAGCGCAAGGTCGCCCCGGAGCAGATACCGGCTCGCGTGGTCGAGCTGCTTGACCTGGTGGGCCTGCGCCCTGAACTCGCCAGCCGTAAACCCGGCTCCCTCAGCGGTGGCCAGTGCCAGCGCGTCGGCATCGCCCGCGCCCTGGCGGTGGAGCCGCGTCTGATCATTGCCGATGAATGCGTGGCGGCACTGGATGTGTCGATTCAGGGCCAGATCATCAACCTGTTGCTGGAGCTGCAACAGCGCATGAACCTGGCGATTCTGTTTATCGCCCATGACCTGGCCATCGTGCGGCGCCTGTGCGACCGCGTGGCGGTGATGTACCTGGGCAAAATCGTCGAAGAAGGGCCAGTGGAAGCAGTGTTTACTGCGCCACGCCATCCGTATACGGCGGCATTGATCGAGGCGATTCCCGAGATTGATCCGCACCGGCCGTTGCCCGCAGAACCGTTGCCCGGTGAGCCGCCGAGCCCGCTGAAGTTGCCCACCGGCTGCGCCTTTCACCCGCGCTGCCGGCATGCCCGGACGATGTGTTCCGTGGTGTTGCCGCCGACCCATTACCTGCACGAGCATCGATACAGTTGCGTGCTTGAAGAACCTCTGTTTTGACCCACTTCTGCCATTCATGAACAAGGAGTTATGACATGCAATCGCGCCACTTGAAGTTGCTCGCCGCCGCGACACTGACCGCCTGGTCCCTCACTGCCGGGCTGGCCCACGCCGCCGGCGTGCTGACCATCGGCTGCCGTGAAGACAGCACCACGTTCGACCCGATCAAAAGCGCACAGAACCGCGACACGTGGGTGTTCGCCAACGTCTACGACACCCTGGTGCGCGTGGATAACCTGGGCACCAAGATGGAACCGGGCCTGGCCGAAAGCTGGGAGATTTCCAAGGACGGCCTGACCTACACCTTCAAGCTGCGTGACGCCAAGTTCTCCGATGGCTCGGCGATCACCGCCGATGACGCGGCGTTCAGCCTGTTGCGCATCCGCGACAACAAGGCGTCGCTGTGGGCAGATCCGTTCAGCCTGATCAACACGGCCAAGGCCAGCGACCCGCAGACCCTGGTGGTCACGCTGAAAACCCCGGCTGTGGCCTTCCTCTCGCAACTGGCCTCGCCGACGGTATCGATCCTGTCGCAAAAAGCCATGACCACGATGGGCGAAGACGCCTACTCGGAAAACCCGGTGACCTCCGGCGCGTTTACCGTGGAGGAGTGGCGCAAGGGCGACCGCGTGATCCTCAAAAAGAACCCGAACTTCTGGCAGGCCAGGAACGTGAGCCTGGATGGCGTGGAGTGGGTCTCGGTCACCGACGACAACACGCGCATGCGCATGGTGCAGAACAACGAGCTGGACACGGCGATCTTCGTGCCGTTCTCCCGCGTGGAAGAGCTGAAGAAAGACAAAAGCGTGGTGATCCACGCCGACCCGTCGACCCGCGAAGATCACCTGCTGATCAACCACGCCCACGGCCTGCTGGCCAAGCCGCAGGTGCGCGAGGCGCTGGACATGGCCATCGACAAGCAGTCGCTGGTCAAGAGCGCCACGTACGGCCAAGGCACCGTGGCCTATTCCTACATCCCCAAAGGCTCGTTGTACCACTACGCCAACAACCTGCAACGCCCGTATGACCCAGCCGCCGCCAAGAAACTGCTGGAAGAGGCTGGTGCCAAGGACTTGAAACTCAACTACGTGGTCAACGCCGGCAACGAAGCTGACGAGCAGATTGCGGTGATCATCAAGGACCAGTTGGCCAAGGTCGGCGTGACCGCCAACCTGCAAAAGGTCGACCCGACCCAAAGCTGGCAGATGCTGGTGGACGGTGAGTACGATATTTCGGTGATGTACTGGACCAACGACATCCTCGACCCGGACCAGAAGACCACCTTCGTGCTCGGCCATGACACCAACCAGAACTACATGACCCGCTACAAGAACGACAAGGTCAAGGAACTGGTGGCGCAGGCGCGGATCGAGGCCGACCCGGCCAAGCGGGAGCAGATGTATGTGGAGTTGCAGAAGCTGGCGAAGCAGGATGTGAACTGGATTGACCTGTACTACAGCCCGTACATCAACATCTCACGCAAGAACGTGAGCAACTTCCTGCAAAACCCGCTGGGGCGTTTTACCCTTGAGGAAGTGGTGAAGAACTAACGGTCACCGCTAAGCAAATGTGGGAGCTGGCTTGCCTGCGATGGCATCAACTCGGTTTAACAGATAGACCGAGTTGCCCGCATCGCAGGCAAGCCAGCTCCCACACAAGCCAGCTCCCACATGAACCCAGTTCCACATTGGGTTCCCTGTTGTTTCAGGTGAACAGTGTCAGTGCTTACTGCGCATCAAACGCCTGCCCATTGATCCCGGCACTGTCCGGCCCCATCAGGTACAGGTACACCGGCATGATGTCTTCCGGTGCCGGCCTTTCCATCGGGTTTTCCCCCGGATACGCCTGGGCGCGCATGCTGGTGCGTGTGCCGCCCGGGTTGATGCTGTTGGAGCGTACCGATGCCACATCTTCCAGCTCGTCTGCCAGGGTTTGCATCAAGCCTTCGGTCGCAAACTTCGACACCCCATAAGCGCCCCAGTACGCCCGGCCCTTGCGCCCGACGCTGCTGGAGGTGAACACCACCGACGCATCCTGGGACAGCTTGAGCAGTGGCAATAATGTGCTGGTCAGCATGAACATCGCGTTGACGTTTACGTGCATCACGCGCATGAAGTTCTCACCGGAGAGCTGCTCGATCGGCGTGCGTGGGCCAATGATCGAGGCGTTGTGCAGCAGGCCGTCGAGGCGACCGAATTCTTTTTCGATCATCGCTGCCAGCTCATCGTATTGATGGGGCAGGGCGGTTTCCAGGTTGAACGGGATCACCACCGGCTGCGGCTGGCCGGCCGCTTCGATCTCGTCATACACCTGGGCCAGGTTGGCTTCGGTCTTGCCCAGCAACAGCACGGTAGCGCCATGGGCGGCATAGGTTTTTGCCGCCGCCGCGCCGATCCCGCGACCGGCACCGGTCACCAGGATCACCCGGTCTTTGAGCAGTTCTGGACGTGCGGAGTAATCAAACATAAAAAACCTCGACAGAATTCAAGCTGATACAGGCCTTGAAGTGGAATCCATTTCATGTGGGAGCTGGCTTGCCTGCGATGGCGGAGTATCAGTCACCGCAAGTGCTAGCTGGCAGGCCGCTATCGCAGGCAAGCCAGCTCCCACAGTGATCTCAGTGCTAGTGGGTATCTCGCACAATCAGCAACTGCACAGCGCGTTATCCAGCACTTTGCGCAGCTCCAGCGGGTGGTCCACTACCACGTCGGCGCCCCAGTTGCGTGGGTTGTCGTCCGGGTGGATGTAGCCGAAAGTGACCGCCGCAGTGCGGGTGCCGGCGTCGCGGCCAGACTCGATATCGCGCAGGTCATCGCCCACGAACAACACGCTGGCCGGGTCCAGGTCGAGCATCTTGCACGCCAGGATCAGCGGCTCGGGGTCGGGCTTGCTGTTCTTCACGTGGTCCGGGCAGATCAGCAGTGCCGAACGTTCGGCCAGGCCCAGTTGCTGCATGATCGGTTCGGCAAAGCGCAACGGTTTGTTGGTGACCACGCCCCAGACCAGTTTGGATTTCTCGATGTCTTCCAGTAACTCGGCCATGCCGTCGAACAGTTTGCTGTGGATTGCGCAGCCCTTGAGATAGCGCTCCAGGAACTCCAGGCGCAACGCTTCAAAGCCAGGGGATTCGGGGTCCATCGAGAAGGTCACGGCGACCATCGCCCGTGCCCCGCCGGAAATTTCATCGCGGATGTGCTGGGGGTTGATCGGCTCCAGGCCTCGGTCGGTGCGCATGGCCTGGCAGATCGCGATAAAGTCCGGCGCGGTGTCCAGCAAGGTGCCGTCCATGTCGAAGAGAACTGCTCGCAACTTCACAGGCTTACTCCTCGCGCAGGGTCTGGATCATGTAGTTGACGTCCACGTCGCTCGCCAGCTTGTAGTGCTTGGTCAGCGGGTTGTAGGTCAGGCCGATGATGTCCTTGACGGTCAGCCCGGCCTGACGGCTCCAGGCGCCCAGCTCGCTTGGGCGGATGAATTTCTTGAAGTCGTGGGTGCCACGCGGCAGCAGCTTCATGATGTATTCGGCGCCGATGATCGCGAACAGGTAGGCCTTGGGGTTGCGGTTGATGGTGGAGAAGAACACCTGGCCGCCCGGCTTGACCATACGGAAGCAGGCGCGGATCACCGAGGACGGGTCAGGCACGTGCTCGAGCATCTCAAGGCAAGTAACCACGTCGAACTGCTCGGGCATCTCTTCGGCCAGGGCTTCGGCGGTGATCTGGCGGTATTCGACGCTCACGCCGGATTCCAGCTGGTGCAGTTGGGCCACGGCCAGCGGCGCTTCGCCCATGTCGATGCCCATCACGGTGGCGCCGCGCTGGGCCATGGCTTCGCTGAGGATGCCGCCGCCGCAACCGACGTCCAGCACCTTCTTGCCGGCCAGGTTGACGCGCTCGTCAATCCAGTTGACGCGCAGCGGGTTGATGTCGTGCAGGGGTTTGAACTCGCTTTCGCGGTCCCACCAGCGGTGGGCCAGGGCTTCAAACTTGGCGATTTCGGCGTGGTCGACGTTGCTCATGGTGAATCCTCTAAATCTGATAAATCGGTTATTCAGTCCTGAACGGCGCGGTTCAAGACCTTCGTTATTCGCTGTGCCCGCTGATCCGTTGGCCCCAGGCGATGGCCGTGGCGGTCAACTGCTGTTCATCCATGCGGGTCAATCGCCGGTCGTCGAGCAACTGCTTGCCGGCGACCCAAAGGTGTTTCACACACTCGCGTCCGGTGGCATATATAAGCGTTGAGACCGGGTCGTAGATCGGTTGTTGCGCCAGCCCCGAAAGATCGAATGCGACGATATCCGCCGCCTTGCCGACTTCGAGCGAGCCAATCTCGCTGTCCAGGCCCATGGCACGCGCCCCATTGAGCGTAGCCATGCGCAGGGCGCGATGGGCGTCCAGGGCAGTGGCCGAGCCGGCGACGGCCTTGGCCAGCATCGCCGCCGTGCGGGTTTCGCCCAACAGGTCGAGGTCATTGTTGCTGGCCGCGCCGTCGGTGCCGATGGCCACGTTCACGCCAGCCTGCCACAGACGCTCTACCGGGCAAAAACCGCTGGCCAGTTTCAGGTTCGATTCCGGGCAATGGATGACGCTGGTGTTGCTTTCTACCAGCAAAGCCAGGTCGTCCTCGCTGATTTGGGTCATATGAACGGCCTGGAAGCGTGGGCCGAGCAGGCCCAGACGGCCCAGGCGCGCCAGTGGGCGTTCGCCGGTCTTGTCCACGGCTTGTTGCACTTCGAAGGCGGTTTCGTGCACATGCATATGGATGGCGGCGTCCAGTTCTTCGGCGATCACGCGGACTTTTTCCAGGTTCTCATCGCTCACGGTGTAAGGCGCGTGAGGGCCGAAGGTGATCTTGATACGCGGGTGGTGCTTGAGGTCGCCGAACAGCTCTACGCCCTGGCGAATCGCCTCATCAGCGCTGCTGGCGCCTGGGATCGGGAAGTCGAGGATCGGCAGCGCGATCTGCGCGCGCATGCCGCTGTTATGTACGCAGTCGCTGGCGACCTTGGGGTAGAAGTACATGTCCGAGAAGCAGGTGATGCCGCCCTTGAGCTGTTCGGCGATGGCCAGGTCGGTGCCGTCGCGCACGAAAGCTTCATCGACCCATTTGGCTTCGGCGGGCCAGATGTGTTTTTCCAGCCAGGTCATCAGCGGCAGATCGTCGGCCAGGCCGCGAAACAGGCTCATCGCCGCGTGGCCGTGGGCGTTGATCAAACCGGGGCTGAGCAGCATGCCCGGCAGCTCGCGCACTTCGCTGGCTGTCAGCTTCAAGGCCGCCGCCCGTGGCCCGATAAACGCAATGCGCCCGTCACGGATGCCCAGGCCGTGCTCCTTGAGCACCACGCCAGCGGGTTCGACAGGTACCAGCCAGGTTGGCAGCAGCAATAAGTCGAGCGGGGCGGCAGTGGAGGTCATCGCAGGCTTCTTCCCAGGCAGCTATAAAAGAAGGGCGAAGTATACCCGAGCGTCCTGGCTGGCGGATCGCTATAATCGGCGGCTTTTGTTCATGAGTGCGGGGTAAGGGATGCGCGACCGACTGTTAGCTGCAGAGAAAGTGAAGGCCATCGATTGGCGTGATGGCGCACTGCACCTGCTCGATCAGCGTGCTTTGCCCTCGCGGGAAACCTGGGTGGCCTGCACTTCGGCGGCTGAAGTCGCCCAAGCCATTCGCAGCATGACTGTGCGTGGCGCGCCGGCTATCGGCATCAGTGCTGCCTACGGCCTGGTGCTGGCCGCCCGCGAGCGGATCGCCGAGGGCGGTGACTGGCAGGCGGCATGGGAAGAAGACTACGCATTGCTGGCCGATAGCCGTCCGACCGCCGCTAACCTGTTCTGGGCCTTGAAGCGTATGCGTGACCGCCTGGATCGGGTCAAAAAACACGCCGACCCGCTGGCGGTGCTGGAAGCCGAAGCCATTGCGATCCATGAAAGCGACCGCGAAGCCAACCTGGTCATGGCCCAATTAGGCCTCGAACGGATTCGCAAGCACCAGGGCAACGCCCAGGCGATCCTCACCCATGGCAATGCGGGCGCCCTGGCCACTGGCGGCGTGGGCACGGCCCTTGGGGTAATCCGCGCAGCGTTCCTCGAGGGTTTGGTCGAACATGTCTATGTCAACGAAACCCGCCCGTGGCTGCAAGGTTCGCGGCTGACGGCCTGGGAGTTGGCGGGCGAGGGTATCCCGGCCACGGTCAATGCCGACTCGGCCGGTGCGCATATCCTCAAGACCAAGGGCGTGACCTGGGTCGTGGTCGGCGCCGACTGCATTGCGGCCAATGGTGATGTGGTCGGCCCGATCGGCACTTATCAATTGGCGGTGTGTGCCATGCACCACGGCGTGCGTTTTATGGTGGTGGCGCCCAGTTCAACGCTCGATTTGATGATGGCCACCGGTGATGATGTCAGCCTGGAAGAGCGTGATGCGGCGGAGTTGCTTGAGGTTAACGGTCAGCGGTTGGAGGTTGCGGCGTTTAATCCGGTCTTCGATGTGACGCCGGCGGACCTGATTGATGTGATCGTGACCGAAAAAGGCATCGTCGAACGGCCTGATACCGCCAAGCTGGCCAAGTTGATGTGCCGTAAGCGCCTGCATTGAGGGCTTTGGTGGCTGTTGGATCGCTATCGCAGGCAAGCCAGCTCCCACACTTACGGTGCTCGCAGGCCAACATGTGGGAGCGGGCTTGCCCGCGATTGGCCCTGTAAGTCAATAAAACCCTTGGATCCAGCCTCAAAAAACAGCACCCACCCCGCTCTGAGCCTCTCTCGTCCCCCTCAAGCCTGTCATCCGTCAAATTACTAGCCTCCATGCGCATCAGGGGGATAGGTGCGTGGCGGCGATTGTGATAACATCCGGCGGTTTCCAGGGCCGCCCCGAGGGGTTGCCCATAACGTGCAGATCCGTGTCATAACTCGTTGATTTGTCGTAAGTCGTTGTCAGGCACTCTGCCAGCAACGGCGAGCTTCGTTCGTCCCATATGGATGTGACGAGGTTTCACCCGAAAAAGGAATCAGGCTTCTCATGGGCGAACTGGCCAAAGAAATCCTCCCGGTCAATATCGAAGACGAGCTGAAACAGTCCTACCTCGACTACGCAATGAGCGTAATTGTCGGTCGGGCACTGCCTGATGCGCGCGATGGCTTGAAGCCCGTGCACCGGCGTGTGCTGTTCGCGATGAGCGAGCTGGGTAACGACTGGAACAAGCCGTACAAGAAATCTGCCCGTGTTGTCGGTGACGTGATCGGTAAGTATCACCCTCACGGCGACACTGCGGTGTACGACACCATCGTTCGGATGGCCCAGCCGTTTTCCCTGCGCTACCTGCTGGTAGACGGCCAGGGCAACTTCGGTTCGGTCGACGGCGACAACGCTGCGGCCATGCGATACACCGAAGTGCGCATGACCAAGCTGGCGCACGAGCTGCTGGCTGACCTGCATAAAGAAACCGTGGACTGGGTGCCGAACTACGACGGCACCGAAATGATCCCGGCTGTCATGCCAACCCGTATTCCCAACCTGCTGGTCAACGGTTCCAGCGGTATTGCCGTGGGCATGGCCACCAACATCCCGCCGCACAACCTCGGTGAAGTCATCGACGGTTGCCTGGCCCTCATCGACAACCCTGAGCTGACCGTCGATGAGCTGATGCAATACATCCCCGGTCCGGACTTCCCGACTGCCGCGATCATCAACGGCCGTGCCGGCATCATCGAAGCCTATCGTACCGGCCGTGGCCGCATTTATATGCGCGCCCGCTCGATGATCGAAGACATCGACAAGGTCGGTGGCCGCCAGCAGATCGTTATCACCGAACTGCCTTACCAGCTGAACAAGGCGCGTTTGATCGAGAAGATCGCCGAGCTGGTTAAAGAGAAGAAGCTCGAAGGCATCACCGAACTGCGCGACGAGTCTGACAAAGACGGTATGCGCGTGGTGATCGAGCTGCGTCGTGGCGAAGTGCCTGAGGTGATCCTCAACAACCTCTACGCCCAGACCCAGCTGCAAAGCGTGTTTGGTATCAACGTAGTGGCCCTGATCGACGGCCGCCCGCGCATCCTGAACCTCAAGGATCTGCTCGAAGCCTTCGTACGTCACCGCCGCGAAGTGGTCACCCGCCGCACCGTGTTCGAACTGCGCAAGGCCCGCGAGCGCGGCCACATCCTGGAAGGCCAGGCGGTAGCGCTGTCGAACATCGACCCGGTGATCGCGCTGATCAAGGCTTCGCCGACGCCGTCGGAAGCCAAGGAAGCGCTGATCAAGATGCCGTGGGAATCCAGCGCCGTCGTGGCGATGGTTGAACGTGCCGGTGCCGATTCGTGCCGTCCGGAAACCCTGGACCCGCAATACGGCCTGCGCGACGGCAAGTACTTCCTGTCGCCGGAACAGGCCCAGGCCATTCTGGAACTGCGTTTGCACCGTCTGACCGGCCTGGAGCACGAGAAACTGCTGGCCGAGTACCAGGAGATTCTCAACCAGATCGGCGAGCTGATCCGCATCCTCAACAGCGCTGTGCGCCTGATGGAAGTGATCCGCGAAGAACTGGAAGTGATCCGTGCCGAATACGGCGACGTGCGCCGCACCGAAATCCTCGATGCGCGCCTCGACCTGACCCTGGGTGACATGATCCCGGAAGAAGAACGTGTGGTGACCATTTCCCACGGTGGCTACGCCAAGACCCAGCCATTGGCTGCGTACCAGGCTCAGCGTCGTGGCGGTAAAGGTAAATCGGCTACCGGCGTGAAGGATGAGGACTACATCGCTCACCTGCTGGTTGCCAACAGCCACACCACGCTGTTGCTGTTCTCCAGCAAAGGCAAGGTGTACTGGCTCAAAACCTACGAAATCCCGGAAGCCTCCCGCGCTGCCCGTGGTCGTCCGTTGGTCAACCTGCTGCCGCTGGACAGTGATGAATACATCACCACCATGCTGCCGGTTGAGGAATACACCGAAGGTCACTTCATCTTCATGGCCACCGCCAAGGGCACTGTGAAGAAGACTCCGCTGGAATCCTTCAGCCGCCAGCGCAGCGTGGGCCTTATCGCCCTGGAGCTGGACGAAGGCGACGTATTGATCTCTGCGGCCATCACCGATGGCGAGCGTGAAGTCATGCTGTTCTCCGACGGCGGCAAAGTGACACGCTTCAAGGAATCCGACGTTCGCGCCATGGGCCGTACCGCCCGCGGTGTGCGCGGCATGCGTCTGCCGGAAGGGCAGAAGCTGATTTCGATGCTGATCCCGGAAGAAGGCAGCCAGATCCTCACCGCTTCGGCGCGTGGTTATGGCAAGCGGACCGCCATCAGCGAGTTCCCGGAGTACAAGCGTGGCGGCCAGGGCGTAATCGCCATGGTCAGCAACGACCGCAACGGCCGTCTGGTTGGCGCGGTGCAGGTGCTTGATGGTGAGGAGATCATGCTGATTTCCGACCAGGGCACTCTGGTGCGTACCCGTGTGGCTGAAGTGTCGAGCCTGGGCCGTAACACCCAGGGCGTGACGCTGATCAAGCTGGCCAGCGACGAAACGCTGGTAGGCCTGGAGCGCGTTCAGGAGCCATCGGAAGTCGAAGGCGAAGAGCTGGAAGGCGAAGACGGTGCGGTGTTCGATGGCGAGGTGATCGCAACCGGCGATGACAACGTCGACGAGCCAACCCTCGATGCTGCCGCAGACGAAGAAGAACCGCAGGAATAAGCGGACACACAGGGGGCGGATGAAGATTCGCCCCCTTGTTGTTTGTGTCCCCTTTGAAACACATGTCCTTGGTCTGGCTTCGATCCCTGTGGGAGCTGGCTTGCCTGCGATAGCATCACCGCGGTATCACTGCAACTACCGAGGTGCCTGTATCGCAGGCAAGCCAGCTCCCACAAGGGCTCGCGCCAGCGCAAGGCCGTTGCCGAACATGATTGCAGCCCCAACCAGATCAGAGTGAGATTGGATGTGAGCAAGAGAGCCTATAACTTCTGTGCCGGTCCCGCGGCGCTTCCTGAAGCAGTCCTGCAGCGTGCGCAGGGTGAACTCCTCGACT
Organism: Pseudomonas sp. PA-6-3C; assembly: GCF_021605825.1. Lineage (NCBI taxonomy): Bacteria > Pseudomonadati > Pseudomonadota > Gammaproteobacteria > Pseudomonadales > Pseudomonadaceae > Pseudomonas > Pseudomonas sp. PA-6-3C. The sequence continues at coordinate 115,233 of NZ_WKDV01000011.1, read as the reverse complement.
GGCATGGAAAAGGCCTCTCCGTGATGGAAATGAGCCATCGCAGCGATGAGTTTGTGTCCATCGCCACCAAGGCCGAGCAGGATCTGCGCGACTTGCTGGACATCCCTTCCAACTACAAGGTGCTGTTCCTGCAAGGCGGCGCGAGCCAGCAGTTCGCCCAGATTCCGCTGAACCTGCTGCCGGAAGACGGCACTGCCGACTATATCGACACGGGTATCTGGGGTCAGAAGGCGATTGAAGAGGCCTCGCGCTACGGTCACGTCAACGTGGCGGGTACCGCCAAGCCGTACGATTACTTCGCCATTCCGGGTCAGAACGAGTGGAAGCTGTCCAAAGACGCGGCCTACGTACACTACGTCGCCAACGAAACCATCGGCGGCCTGGAGTTTGACTGGGTGCCGGAAGTGGGTGACGTGCCGTTGGTGTGCGACATGTCTTCGGACATCCTCTCGCGCCCGATCGATGTGTCCAAATACGGCATGATCTACGCCGGTGCGCAGAAGAACATCGGCCCGAGCGGCATCCTGGTCAACATCGTCCGCGAAGACCTGCTGGGCCGCGCGCGTTCGCTGTGCCCGACCATGCTCAACTACAAGGTCGCGGCCGATAATGGCTCGATGTACAACACGCCGCCGGCGTTCGCCTGGTACCTGTCGGGCCTGGTGTTTGAATGGCTGAAAGAGCAGGGCGGTGTGGCCGCCATGGGCAAGCTCAACGAAGAGAAGAAGCGCACCCTGTACGACTTCATCGACGCCAGCGGCCTGTACAGCAACCCGATCAACCTCACCGACCGCTCGTGGATGAACGTGCCGTTCCGCCTGGCCGATGACCGCCTGGACAAGCCATTCCTGGCCGGTGCCGACGCACGTGGCCTGCTGAACCTCAAGGGCCACCGTTCGGTCGGTGGCATGCGCGCCTCCATCTACAACGCTGTCGACATCCACGCGATCAACGCGCTGGTTGCCTACATGGCAGAGTTCGAAAAGGAACACGGCTAATGTCTGAGCAAGAACTCAAGGCCCTGCGTGTACGCATCGACAGCCTGGACGAGAAAGTCCTGGAGCTGATCAGTGAACGTGCGCGCTGCGCACAGGAAGTCGCCCGCGTGAAAATGGCGTCCCTGGCTGAAGGCGAAGTGCCGGTGTTCTACCGGCCTGAGCGCGAAGCCCAGGTGCTCAAGCGCGTGATGGAGCGCAACAAAGGCCCGTTGGGCAACGAAGAGATGGCGCGGTTGTTCCGTGAAATCATGTCGTCGTGCCTGGCGCTGGAGCAGCCACTTAAGGTGGCGTACCTCGGCCCGGAAGGCACCTTCACCCAGGCAGCGGCCATGAAGCATTTTGGCCACGCGGTGATCAGCAAACCGATGGCGGCCATCGATGAAGTGTTCCGCGAAGTGGCGGCCGGTGCGGTGAATTTTGGCGTGGTGCCGGTGGAAAACTCCACCGAAGGCGCGGTCAACCACACGCTGGACAGCTTCCTTGAGCACGACATGGTGATCTGCGGTGAAGTCGAACTGCGTATCCACCACCACCTGCTGGTGGGCGAGAACACCAAGACCGACAGCATCAGCCGTATCTACTCCCACGCCCAATCGCTGGCCCAGTGCCGCAAGTGGCTGGACGCGCATTACCCGAATGTCGAGCGCGTGGCGGTGTCCAGCAACGCCGAAGCGGCCAAGCGGGTCAAGGGTGAGTGGAATTCGGCGGCCATCGCCGGTGACATGGCTGCGGGCCTGTATGGCCTGACGCGCCTGGCCGAAAAAATCGAAGACCGCCCGGATAACTCCACGCGCTTCTTGATGATCGGCAGCCAGGAAGTGCCGCCGACCGGCGACGACAAAACCTCGATCATCGTCTCCATGAGCAACAAGCCCGGCGCACTGCATGAGCTGCTGGTGCCGTTCCACGATAACGGGATTGACCTGACGCGAATCGAAACTCGCCCTTCGCGCAGCGGTAAATGGACGTATGTGTTCTTTATCGACTTCATCGGCCACCACCGCGACCCGCTGGTCAAAGGGGTGCTGGAGAAAATCAGTCAGGAAGCCGTGGCACTCAAGGTGCTGGGCTCTTACCCGAAAGCGGTTTTGTGAGGCTTTAACATGAGTGGCAACTTCCTCGCCCTGGCTCAGCCGGGCGTGCAACAACTGTCGCCTTACGTTCCAGGCAAGCCTGTGGACGAGCTGGCGCGTGAGTTGAACCTGGACCCGTCGAAGATCGTAAAACTGGCCAGTAACGAAAACCCGCTGGGCCCAAGCCCAAAAGTATTGGCGGCGATTCGTGAGGAACTGACTGAGCTGACCCGCTACCCGGACGGTAATGGCTTCGCCCTCAAGTCGCTGCTGGCCGAGAACTGCCGCGTCGAACCGAACCAGGTAACCCTGGGCAACGGTTCCAACGACATTCTTGAGCTGGTCGGCCGTGCGTACCTGGCGCCAGGCCTGAATGCGGTGTTCAGCGAGCACGCGTTCGCCGTCTACCCGATCGTGACCCAGGCTGTGGGGGCTGACGCCCGCGTCATTCCTGCCAAGGATTGGGGCCATGACCTGCCGGCCATGCTGGCGGCCATCGACGCGCAAACCCGCGTGGTGTTTATCGCCAACCCGAACAACCCGACCGGCACCTGGTTCGGCGCCCAGGCGCTGAACGACTTCCTGCAGGATGTGCCCGAGCACGTGCTGGTGGTGCTGGACGAAGCCTACATCGAGTACGCCGAAGGCAGCGACCTGCCGGACGGCCTGGACTTCCTGGCGGCTTACCCGAACCTGCTGGTGTCGCGCACCTTCTCCAAGGCCTACGGCCTGGCATCGCTGCGCGTGGGTTACGGCTTGTCCACCGCGGTGGTTGCCGATGTGCTCAACCGTGTGCGCCAGCCGTTCAACGTCAACAGCCTGGCGTTGGCGGCGGCGTGTGCGGCGGTCAAGGATGCCGAGTACCTCGAAGAAGGCCGTCGCATCAACGAAAGCGGCATGCTGCAGCTGCAGGAAGGTTTCCGTGAGCTGGGTCTGGGCTGGATTCCTTCCAAGGGCAACTTCATTTGTGTGGACCTCGGCCAAGTCGCCGCGCCGGTGTTCCAGGGCCTGCTGCGCGAAGGCGTGATCGTGCGCCCGGTGGCCAACTACGGCATGCCGAACCACCTGCGTATCACCATTGGCTTGCCGGCCGAAAACAGTCGCTTCCTGGAGGCGTTGGCCAAGGTTCTGGCTCGTGGTTGATGTCACTGCATTGCAACCTGCTGTGCCTATGATCGGTCGCCTGGTGGTGGTCGGCCTGGGGTTGATCGGTGGCTCCTTCGCCAAGGGCCTGCGTGAAAGCGGGCTGTGTGGCGAGTTGGTCGGTGTGGACCTGGACCCGCAATCGCGCAAGCTGGCGGTGGAGCTGGGCGTGGTGGACCGCTGTGAGGCAGACCTGGCGCTGGCGTGCCAGGGCGCGGATGTGATCCAGCTCGCCGTGCCGATTCTGGCGATGGAGAAGTTGCTGGCCTTGCTGGCCGGCATGGACCTTGGGCAGGCGATCCTCACGGACGTCGGCAGTGCCAAAGGCAATGTGGTACGCGCCGCCAAACTCGCGTTTGGCGGCATGCCGGCGCGTTTTGTGCCGGGCCATCCCATTGCCGGTTCCGAGCAGAGCGGCGTCGAGGCGTCCAATGCGCAGTTGTTCCGTCGCCATAAGGTGATTCTGACCCCGCTTGAGCAGACCGATCCGGCGGCCTTGGCGGTGGTGGATCGTCTGTGGCGCGAGTTGGGCGCGGATGTCGAGCACATGCAGGTCGAGCGCCACGACGAAGTGTTGGCGGCGACCAGCCATTTGCCGCACTTGCTGGCCTTTGGCTTGGTGGATTCTCTGGCCAAGCGCAACGAAAACCTTGAGATTTTCCGTTACGCCGCCGGTGGTTTTCGCGATTTCACGCGGATTGCCGGCAGTGACCCGGTGATGTGGCACGACATCTTCCTCGCCAATCGTGAAGCTGTGTTGCGCACCCTGGACACCTTCCGCAGTGACCTCGACGCCTTGCGCGATGCGGTTGATGCGGGTGATGGCCATCAATTATTGGGCGTGTTCACCCGTGCGCGGGTTGCGCGTGAGCATTTCAGCAAGATCCTGGCGCGCCGGGCCTACATGGAAACCGCTGTGAACGCCAATGAGCAGACCTTTCTCGCCAACCCGGGCGGCCGCTTGAGCGGGCAGATCCGGGTGCCGGGCGACAAGTCGATCTCCCATCGCTCGATCATGCTGGGCTCATTGGCCGACGGCGTGACCGAAGTCGAAGGTTTCCTCGAAGGCGAAGATGCCCTGGCAACCCTGCAGGCGTTTCGTGACATGGGCGTTGTGATTGAAGGGCCGCACCACGGGCGCGTGACGATTCATGGTGTGGGGTTGCACGGTTTGCAGCCGGCGCCGGGGCCGATCTACCTGGGTAACTCCGGTACGTCGATGCGTTTGCTGTCCGGGTTGCTCGCGGCGCAGCGCTTTGACAGTGTGTTGACCGGTGATGCATCGCTGTCCAAACGCCCGATGAACCGCGTGGCCAAGCCACTGCGGGAAATGGGCGCAGTGATCGAGACCGGGCCGGACGGGCATCCGCCGTTGACAATTCGCGGTGGCCAGGCGCTCAAAGGCCTGGACTATTCGATGCCGATGGCCAGTGCGCAGGTGAAGTCCTGCCTGTTGCTGGCCGGGTTGTATGCCGAGGGCAAGACCTCGGTGACCGAGCCTGCGCCGACCCGTGATCATACCGAGCGGATGTTGCGTGGGTTTGGTTATCCGGTTGCCGTGGCGGGGGCTACGGCGTCTGTCGAGTCGGGCCATGCATTGAAGGCTACACATATAGAAGTGCCGGGGGATATTTCCTCTTCGGCGTTCTTTCTGGTGGCGGCTTCGATTGCTGAAGGCTCCGAGTTGCTGTTGGAGCACGTTGGCGTTAACCCGACGCGCACTGGCGTGATCGATATCCTGCGGCTGATGGGCGCGGATATCACCCTGGAAAACCCGCGTGAAGTGGGCGGTGAGCCAGTTGCCGACCTGCGCGTGCGCGCCGCTGAGTTAAAAGGCATCGAGATTCCCGAGGCCCTGGTGCCGCTGGCGATCGACGAGTTCCCGGTGTTGTTCGTGGCGGCGGCCTGCGCCAAAGGGCGCACCGTGCTGCGTGGCGCCGAAGAACTGCGGGTCAAGGAGTCCGACCGCATCCAGGTCATGGCCGATGGTCTGTTGGCCCTTGGCGTGAAGTGTGAACCGACACCTGATGGGATTATCATTGACGGTGGCCCGATGGGCGGTGGCGAAGTGCCATCCCATGGTGATCACCGCATCGCCATGGCGTTCAGCGTGGCCTCCCTACGGGCGGCCGCGCCGATTCGTATCCGTGACTGCGCCAATGTTGCTACGTCTTTTCCGAATTTTCTTACACTGTGTGCCCACGTCGGCATCCGTGTTGCCCAAGAGGCTCAATTGTGAATATCAAAGCACCGGTGATTACCATCGACGGGCCAAGCGGCTCGGGCAAAGGCACGATCGCCGGCATTCTGGCCAAGCGCCTGGGCTGGTGCCTGCTGGATTCCGGCGCGCTGTACCGCCTGCTGGCCTTTGCCGCACGCAACCATGGCGTCGACCTGACCAACGAAGAATCCCTGAAGCTGCTGGCGGCGCACCTTGATGTGCAGTTCGTCGGCGCGACGGAAGGTCATCCGCAGCGCATCATCCTTGAGGGTGATGACGTGACCGATGACCTGCGCAACGAACAAGTCGGCTCCTGGGCCTCCCAGGTTGCCGCTCTGCCGGCCGTGCGTGACGCATTGCTGCAGCGCCAGCGGGCGTTTCAGGAGCCGCCGGGCCTGGTCGCTGATGGCCGTGACATGGGTACCGTGGTGTTTCCCGAGGCGCCGCTGAAGATTTTCCTGACCGCCAGCGCCGAGGAGCGTGCTCGCCGCCGTTACTTGCAGTTGAAGGGCAAAGTCGATGGTGTTAGTCTGTCGAGTCTGCTAGATGAGATCCGTGCACGCGATGAGCGTGATACCCAGCGTGCGGTAGCCCCGCTAAAGCCGGCGGCTGACGCCATACAGCTGGATTCCACGGAGTTGTCCATCGAGCAGGTGCTGGAACGCATCTTGAGTGAAATCGCCATTCGCGATATCGCCGGGTGATCAAGAAGGCCGCAGGGGACCAGTCATAGTCCTGCGGTGGCTTCTTTTAACTGAAACTGACCCACACCGTCTGGGGTGTGGAGATGGGCGTATTCTTCGCCCTTATCAACAGGAATTAAAATGAGCGAAAGCTTTGCGGAACTCTTTGAAGAAAGCCTAAAAACCCTGAACCTTCAGGCAGGCTCCATCATCACCGGTGTTATCGTTGATATCGATTACCAAGCTCGCTGGGTAACCGTTCACGCTGGTCTGAAGTCTGAAGCTCTGATCCCGCTGGAACAGTTCTACAACGATGCTGGCGATCTGACTATCAATGTCGGTGACGAAGTTCACGTTGCTCTGGACTCGGTTGAAGACGGTTTCGGTGAAACCAAGCTGTCCCGTGAAAAAGCCAAGCGCGCTGAATGCTGGATTGTTCTCGAAGCAGCCTTCGCAGCTGAAGAAGTGGTCAAGGGCGTTATCAACGGTAAGGTTAAAGGCGGCTTCACTGTCGACGTTAACGGCATCCGTGCGTTCCTGCCAGGTTCTTTGGTCGACGTTCGTCCTGTGCGCGACACCACGCACCTGGAAGGCAAAGAACTCGAATTCAAGGTCATCAAACTCGACCAGAAGCGCAACAACGTTGTCGTTTCCCGTCGCAGCGTCCTGGAAGCAGAGAACTCCGCCGAGCGTGAAGCTCTGCTGGAATCCCTGCAGGAAGGCCAACAAGTCAAAGGTATCGTCAAGAACCTCACCGATTACGGCGCATTCGTCGATCTGGGTGGCGTCGATGGCCTGCTGCACATTACCGACATGGCTTGGAAGCGTATCAAGCATCCTTCCGAAATCGTCAACGTTGGCGACGAGATCGATGTCAAGGTTCTGAAGTACGATCGTGAGCGTAACCGCGTTTCCCTGGGCTTGAAGCAGCTGGGCGAAGATCCATGGGTTGCTATCAAAGCTCGTTACCCAGAAAGCACTCGCGTAACCGCGCGTGTTACCAACCTGACCGACTACGGCTGCTTCGCAGAGCTGGAAGAAGGCGTGGAAGGCCTGGTACACGTTTCCGAAATGGACTGGACCAACAAGAACATCCACCCTTCGAAAGTCGTACAAGTCGGCGACGAAGTGGAAGTTATGGTTCTGGACATCGACGAAGAGCGTCGTCGTATCTCCCTGGGCATCAAGCAGTGCAAATCTAACCCATGGGAAGATTTCTCTGGCCAGTTCAACAAGGGCGATAAAATCTCCGGCACCATCAAGTCGATCACCGATTTCGGTATCTTCATTGGTCTGGACGGCGGCATCGACGGCCTGGTTCACCTGTCCGACATCTCCTGGAACGAAGTGGGCGAAGAAGCTGTTCGTCGTTTCAAGAAGGGCGACGAGCTGGACACCGTTATCCTGTCGGTTGACCCAGAGCGCGAGCGCATCTCCCTGGGTATCAAGCAACTGGAAAGCGATCCGTTCTCCGAGTACGTTCAAGAGAACGACAAAGGCGCAATCGTTAAAGGCACTGTGAAAGAAGTTGACGCCAAAGGCGCCATCATCGTTCTGGCCGACGATATCGAAGCGACTCTGAAAGCCTCCGAAATCAGCCGTGACCGCGTTGAAGACGCGCGCAACGTTCTGAAAGAAGGCCAGGAAGTAGAAGCCAAGATCATCAGCGTTGACCGCAAGAGCCGCGTGATCCAACTCTCCATCAAGTCCAAGGACGAGATCGAAGAGAAAGAAGCAATCCAGAGCCTGCGCGACAAGCCAGCTACCTCTGACATCGCTTCGGGTCCGACCACTCTGGGCGACCTGCTGCGTGCACAAATGGAAAAGCAGAACTAAGTTCTGTCAGACCATAGAAAAAGGGCGACTTCGGTCGCCCTTTTTTGTGCCTGAAATTCGTTGAATCAACAAGTTAGAACCAAGGCGTGCAGCCCAGTGTCAGAGCTGACTATAGTTCTTAACAAATGCTCCGCTGTGTTGTTGTTTCAATAAGGATTTGAATGAACAGGCTTATCGTTTTATTCGCAGTGGTGCTGCTGGCCGGCTGCACTGCCACCAGTGCCAAAACCCACGCCAAGCGCGGCGTCAGCGGCATTGAGATCGATTGCTCGGGCCTTGGCAGCAACTGGGACAAGTGTGAGAAGCGCGCTGCCCGGGAGTGCAAGATGCAGGGCTACAAGGTCATCACCCGATCCAGTGATGCCAAGGACGAGGAGGGTGACTATCTGTTCGGCTGGAACCCTGCCGGCGCTGTCACTCGTACCATGTTGGTGATCTGTAATTGAGGGGGTCAAGCATGTGTTCCGGGTATCCGTTTATGCTGCAGATAAGTTGTCAGGTGGGCTGTTCAAATTCACCAAGTCATGCTAAAACCTTCGAAGCGCTTTTCCTAGCTGCTTGAAAAAGAAGGGAAAAATATGACGAAGTCGGAGTTGATCGAACGAATTGTCACCCATCAAGGGCTGCTTTCATCCAAGGATGTAGAGCTGGCTATCAAGACTATGCTTGAACAGATGTCCCAATGCCTGGCTACCGGGGATCGGATTGAGATCCGTGGTTTTGGCAGTTTCTCCCTGCACTACCGTGCACCGCGAGTGGGCCGCAACCCGAAAACCGGGCAATCCGTCAGCCTTGACGGTAAGTTTGTGCCTCACTTCAAGCCGGGCAAGGAATTGCGCGATCGAGTTAATGAGGATGAAGACGAGGTTTGATACTCGTGAGGGAGTGGGCATGAGTAGATTGACGCGTGTTATTGCAATGCTGGTAGTGTTGATGCTGCTGCTGTGCATCGTGGCATTTGTGCTGGAAAATCAACAGTCGGTTTCTCTGCAGTTTCTGAGTTGGGCAGCCCCGCAGTTACCAATTTCTGTTTTCGTAGTGCTCGCTTTATTGGTCGGAATGCTTGTTGGCCCACTGATGGCGTGGGTTGCCAGGGCGCGGCGCAAGACTCGAGTTTGATCCTGGCCACTATTGATGAGTGGAAGGAAGGGGAGGCGATCGCCGCCCCTTTGCACTGGTTCAATTCGGTTCTTTCTCTCCAGCCCTGAACTTTACGGCCAACGCTATCAGCGGCAGATAGGCCACCAGCAGTCCCAGAAAGCCATCCACCGTGCCGTTGCCCACGAGCAGCGCCATAGGTAACAGCCATCCAATGTTGATTGCCGCTACCACCAGGGTAACGGGTGCGTGTTTACCGAACTGGCGAGAAGCGAACTGGTAGGCGTGGCTGCGGTGGGCCTCATAGACTTTGTCGCCTCTGAGCAGGCGGCGCAGCAAGGTCCATGTCGCATCAGTGATAAACACACCCAGCAGGATCAGCCAGCTCCACAGTAGCTGCGGCGAGACCCAGGCCGCTTGCAGCGACAGCACCCCCAGCGTGATGCCGAGGAACCCGCTGCCCGCATCGCCCATGAAGATACGGGCTTTTGGGAAGTTCCAATACAGGAAACCAACCACTGCAAACGCCAGTAATAACGGTGTAAACGCGATCAGCTCATGACCTGTTAGCCAATAGAGCAGCGCACTGCCAAGGCATACGCAAATAGCCTCGACGCTGGCGATTCCATCAATTCCATCCATGAAGTTATACAAGTTCAGCAGCCATACCAGGTAGACCGCTGCCAGCATATGGCCGATCCAGCTCAAGTCGACGGCGAATCCCGCCACCACCAGCGGCGGCAGGCCACCGATCCAGAACAGTGCCCATGCCGCGGCTATAAAGTGCCCTAGCAGGCGCCAACGTGCGCTGATATGGCCATGGTCGTCCAAAAAACCCAATACCGCGATGCCGGTCCCGGCGCCGAATAATGCGTACGTGAGTGGCCATGTAATCAGGCCAAGGCTGGCAGTCAGCAATAGCGCTAACAGAAAGCTGACGACGATCGAGACACCACCGCCCCTGGGCGTAGGCACGACGTGCGAGCTGCGCGCATTCGGGATGTCGATCAGGCTTCGAGCCAGAGCGTAATGACGCAAGGCCCCCGTTAAAAGGAGTGCGACAATCGTCACAGCCGGTAACAACCACCACATATTCATTTAGTTTGCCGTTCCAAAAAGTGTTTACCTGTTTTACTCAGTGCCTGGTCAACGCTGCTCGGCGGTGTCCAGCCCAGCAGTTCGCGGGTCTTGCCAATATCGACCTGCAGGGAGCCGCATAGCCTTTGAGCGAGTGCCCGGCGACCCAGCGCAGTGGCGCCGGTTTGCAGCAACCAACTCGGCACAGGTAGCAAGCGTGCGGGCTTGTTCAGAGCCGTTCCCATTCGACGCAAAAGCGCTGTGGTCGAGAGGTCCTCCCCGTCACTGACCAGGAAGGTTTGATTGGCGGCAGCGGGGTGCTCGGTGCACGTCACAATCAAATCAATCAAGTTGTCCAGGGCAACCAGGCTGCGTCGATTGTTCACGGCGCCAAAGGGCAAGGGCAGGCCTTTATGCAACCAGCGCATCATGCTCAGGAAGTTCGCTTGAACGCCGGGTCCGTAGACCAATACGGGACGAATGATCACCACTTCCATGCCAGTTTCAGAAGCCAGTTTTCGCAGGCCTTGCTCTGCTTCCTTTTTGGAGATGCCGTAAGGGTCGGTAGGGGTTGTGGGACCGTCAGCCGTATACGGCGCGCCAGTCGCCGTGCTCTCGCCATTGACCTTGATCGAGCTGATAAATATAAAGCGCTTAACCCCGGCAGCCGCCGCTTGGCGGGCCAGGTTTAAGGTGCCTTCGACATTGATCCGCCGGTATTCGGCAAGTGGATCGGTGGATGCGTCACTCATGACATGGACCCGGGCGGCCAGGTGGATCACCGTTTCTTGGCTCTCGAGCAACAACTGCCAATCCTGATCGTCGGATAGCCCGCCGATAAGGCGCTGGTTGACGCGCGTATCAAGATCGGCCTTGAGCTCGCGTACAGCAGCGGTAATCGAGTGCTGGCGTTTAAGCAGTGGCGCGATTAACCCGCTACCGACAAAGCCACTCGCTCCCGTCAGGAGGATTTGCATAATCAAGGAGTTCCTGTGAGTGAAAGAACATCTTTCGCCATTTCGCGCATGATGCGGCCACGCGCGAAACGCTCGACGAAGGCATGGCGCGGGCGCGTCATAATATTGAGAGTCTTGAAGGACTGGATCCCTGCGGCGGCGTCACACGGCGCAAACACGGCAGCGTTTTCAATATGTTCAGAGACAAAACTGGCTGCGTAACCAGAGATGCCCGCCCAGATCGGTTTGCCCAGTGCAGCGTATTCAAAGACTTTTGATGGCAAGACTTTGCGGAAGGCGTCGTGGTCGTTCAAATGCAGGAAAAGCACATCCGCCGACTGATAAGCCTCGATCAATTGTTCGCGCTTGACCGGTTTCAAGAGTTCAACGTTAGTACAGGCGTGAGTGACAATGGCTTGTTTTAACAGCTCGATCCGGCCTCCGTCGCCGATCACGCGGAATCGCACCTTCCCTTCAAGTTGTTTGGCCAGTTGGGGGATAATGTTGTGCAGCCCCTGGCCTTCACCGATATTTCCCGCATAGACAATGTCCAGGATCGGGCTGGGCACCTTTTCTTCAGCGACGGGTTGCGCATCCAGGAATTCGCCATCGATGCCATTCGTATAGGTGGAGTAGCGTTGGTCGGGATAGCGTGATTTGAAGTAAGGAAGAAAACCTTCAGAGACCAGGTTGACCTTTTGCGCCGAGTGAATGGTAAAACGTTCAACCAGCGATAATAAGGGTTTAAGCAACCAGACTTTTTCTTTGGACAGCACATCCTTGATCGTGTCGACAAAGATGTCGCGTATATCCAAGTAGAGTGGCGTTCGTTTTGTGCGTGCGATCACCGCTCCCAGCGTAGCGGTCATCAGGCGTGAAGAAGTCGCATAGACAAGATCGTAGTCTTGGTTTCGCACAATCTTGCGTGCAGCGTTGGCATACACCAGAAACGCTCTTGCTTGATCGACCATCCCGCTCTTGTGGCCAGGCAGGGCCACTCGGCGGATGGTGAGCCTCGGGTGCTTCTCCAGTTCCGGGGCTTGACTGCTGAAGGAGCTGTAGCGATTCGGCAGGGTTGTGATCAACTCAATATGGGCGTCTGCAGGGAGTTGCTCCAGAAGTGCGTCTACCAGTGCTGTCGTGCGGAATGAACCGGCTGACAGATCAGGCTGGTAGTAAAAGCTCAAAATCAAAAGTTTCACGTAAGCCTCACCAGGTTATGCGGGTGGTCAGTTTGTCTGTCGACATTTCAGCGACGATGCACTGATTGGGAACAGACTTGCCGAATTCCGGATGCCATGTGGAAGACACCACATTGATCCGGGTTGCGCCCTCTAGTGTCGCGACAGCGACCTGACCGCCGGGCAGGGTGATCGTTACCGTGTTGCCTTGTTGAGTGGTGTGGATATCAGGGTGTAAAAATAGCCTTGATACAGCTTGATCGAATTTGCCGGAGACGGAATCTATCACCTGTAATTCACCGGCCATCGCAACCCACTCACGAGCGTGCAGGTTTTTCCCCGGTAGACGCAGGTAGCCGTCATGGCTGCCACTGACACGTACGGTGTCGACTGTGTGTTCCAGCTTATCCACGCAGGTGCGTGCGCGTCGTGCGACCCTGAATCCGGCCCAGACTTCAGATGAGTTTTCACCGTTCACTTCTATTGTGTTGTGCGCTGCCGTGCTGCGTTGCCGTTGACGTTCCGCGTCTTCGCCGTATTGAGACGTTCCAGAGTTGACGAACACGCGCTGTCCAAACAGGCTGAGTTCGAAGCTCAGGGTGTCCGCATGGGTATGACCTGGCTGGTAATCAGGCGCAACCTGCGCAAGGTTCAACAATGCCTTGCACTGATCGCCAAAATTGATCGCCACGTAGCCACTTTCAGCCTGGTGTACAGCTGCAATCGTAGCGGTGGGCATGTCATTGGGCGCACGGCATCCCAATTCAAACGCGTACGCCTCTATATCGAGCAGTGTGGGTGCAATGCCGAATGCCGAGTCATTAAAGAACGCAATGCCACCATCCGGGTGCTGGAGGCTGCGTAACCAGACCAGGCCTTGCTCAATCTGGTGCTTCCATTGGTTTTTGCGAATGTTAAGTTCCGGCAGCTCGGAGTGAGTGGCCAGGTTCAGCAGGTCGCAGATGTCCCAAAGAAGAGACGCGTGGTACATGGGTGAAAGTTCGAAGTGCGCACCGTCCGCCAGAAACTGCTCCTTGATTTCCTCATCAAGGATCTTCAAACCCTTGGACAGCCAGCTGTCTGCCCGATCGCCGTTCAGAAAGCTCCCGGCAAACACCAGTGCCTTGCCATTCACGAACAAATGGTTAGCGAGAATGTGATATTCGATCTGTTCAGACAGCGCGTAGGCCTGTGTAGCCAGGCTGTCCAGCCAGTGCGGTTCCAGGCTCGGTTGTTGTTGCATCCACTTGATCAGATTTACGATGCGCAAAGAGAGCGTATAGGGTTCCCAGCCGCATCCGTGAAAGGGGGCGTTGTTTGTGATCCAACTGTTGACCAGGCGCGTGTCGAAGTCTCTTCGGTCTTCGCCTGAAGAGGCCAGATGATCCAGATAATGCAGGTTGTATTGCCAAATTTTCGGGCGTGTCTGATCGTGCCAATCAATCGGTGCCGTCAGGCCCATGAATTCAAACTGTTCGTCGGCACCGAAGCGCGAGGCACACCAATGGGGAGCCTTCGCCAGGTTAATTCCGGGGCGCCGGGTAAAGCCTTGTGCCGAAAAAGGCCGAACTTTAGCGAAGCGATAGTAAAGACGGTAAACAACCTGCTTCAATCGCAGCATTTTAACGGTGTGGTAGAGCTTGATTATTCGTTGCATCAACGTCCTGCTTAGGTCAGTCACTTGAAAGTTAAAGTAGTGAGTATTGACTGACGCCAGTTAAGGGAAATTTATTTTCAGCCAGCGCTCGAAGTACAACACCTGCCAGAGTTTGTAGGTGTTGTTTGCGCTGCCTGAAAAATGATTGTTCACTAATTTTTCCACCTCTCCTCGGGCCACATAGGTGTAGATGCGCTCGAACTCGGCGAGCAGGCGTTGTTGGCCTATGCGTTGAATAATGCCATCCAGAGGTGGGTTGAAGCCTGTTTTGGGGCGATCAACCAATGAGGCGGGAAGCAGACTTTTCAGGAGCTGTTTGAGTGGGGCCTTTGGCGCTCCGCCTTTAAGCAAATCTGCACTTGAGGTTGCAAGACCGCTGGCCACCACACGCTCGTCCAGCAACGGAACGCGCAGTTCGATACTGGCCAACATACTGGCCTTGTCCGAGACACTCAGGTTATGGCTCAAGAAGCCTGTCTGGTCAAAATGCTGTGCACATTTGACTTTGTCTTCAACGGCGCCGCTGTACTGATCCATTACGCCGGACAGGCGTTGCTTGTAGTGTCGTTCAAGCTCGTTGTAGTCACGAAAAAAGCCCTGCAACTCTTGGCGGGAGAAGTACCCCAGCATGCGCGAATACGCCAGGGGCCAATAGTTTTCCTGAGCATAGGACACCAACCGTTCGAACTTTTTGTCGAGCCGCTTTGGAAATAACTTGAGTTTTAGCAGTGCACTTAATGCGGGATACAGCAGCCTGATGAGTGTGTGATGCTTGAGTACTGTGTAGCGTGGGTATCCTGCAAACGCCTCATCTCCGCCCATGCCACTGAGCATGACGGTATATCCACTTTTCCTGGCTTCGGTGGACAAGCGGTAGGTTGCCCAGAACGTATAGTCGGATACCAGTTCTTCGGTGTTGGCAGCGACGAAGTCGATGGACTCGAAGGGGTCTATATCTGAGTCGAGAATCTCCGTGACCACCAGCTTTTTGCCAAGGTGTTCGGCGATCCTGGCGGAAAACTTCGTATCGACAGCGGAGTCGTCCGTTGCGTCGTACTGTGCAAAAAATAAGTCAGCATCACCGGTGAAACTTGCCAGGATGCTGGAGTCTGCGCCACCACTGAAAAATACCCCGACCGGGACGTCCGCTTCCAATTGGCGCGTCACGGCAGAACGCACATCCTGCACGAGGCTTTGCTCGGTCTTGAAGTGCATGGCGCTCTGGTAACGCTGGGTTGTCATCTTGCCGGTTGCCAGGTCGAACGCCAGGTAACTACCGGGCATCAGTTTCTTGATGGATGTGTAGCCGGTGTTGGGCTCGTAGAGAAAGCCGTTGTTGAAAAACTCAAAGACATCATCAGGGTCTATGTCGGTGTTTACCTGCGAAAAACATTTCAGGCCGCGGATTTCTGAGCAGGCGTAGAAGCCGTCGACGCCGGTGTAGCAATACACCGGCTTGATGCCAACGACGTCCCTTACCAGAAAGGTTTTTTGGCGCGGCTCATCCAATATGACAAACGTGAACATGCCTTCAAGCAGTGCAAAGGCCTGCTCTTGATGTTCTACGTACAATTGCAGGATAACTTCGGTATCGGAGGTGCCTTTGAAGGTATAGCCTTTTTCGATCAGTTGCCGGCGCAATTCGTGATGGTTAAACACCTCGCCATTGAACACGATACTTACACCATGATTGTCGGCAAACATCGGCTGGCTGCCAGTCGGTGACAAATCCAGGATGCTCAGCCTGTTGTGTCCTAGCCCTACCTGATAGCCCGCGACACTGGCGAAATAGGTGCCGGATGCATCCGGGCCACGGTGCCGTGTAACCGCCAGGCTTTTTTCCATTTGGGCCTGGGTCTCGGGTACACCGTCTTTGACTGCAAAAAAGCTGAGGCCACACATTATACCGACGTCTCCCTGGGGTCTTTGACGACCGTTTCCGGCCTGGTGTTGGAGAGTGACGCTGTATGCCCGTCAGGCAAGGCGGTACCCATCATTTGATTTGAATGCTTATGCGCCAGCATTACGCCCCAAGCTGCTGCGAGCAGTAAGTTGAAAGAGATCAGGCGAAACACCGCGAAGAACAACCCGTAGATCGCCAGCGTCATGACCGCCGTGCGAATCACGGTGAGGTGAGCGGGGTCGGATTTTAGAGTGGTGAACCGATATAAAACGGGAGCACCGAGGACAGTGATGTACATCAGCAGCCCTAAGACGCCGCCGACCATCAGCATGTACAGTGGCCAGTTATGGATATAGCCAACTGACTCCGTGAATGAATCACCGCCGGGTCTCTCCCAGCGCATCTCGTGTTTGATCCCGATACCATTGCCCAGCGCGGGGTGGTCCTGAAACATGCGCCAGGCGATTTTATATTCCTGTACCCGGGAAGAGACGTTGAAGTCCTGCTTCTCGTTGGCAGCGGGCTTGGATTCGGAGGCTACAGGCGCCGCAGCGTCAGGTTGCGTGTGTTTCTCTCCCATGGACGCAATGGAAGAGGTTGCGATAGGTAATGCAGTATTCGCCAGGGAGTTCATGCGCCCGAGCCATACGTCTTGCATGCCGGTGGCAAAAATAAACACAAGGCAAAACAGCGCTTGAATGACAATGCCGGATACTACTTTTAGCCATAAGTGCCTGCGCGCGAAAAAGGTATAGAGCGCGAACAAGCCAATGACGAGAAATGCACTGATCAGCATGCTTCGTGTGAATGTGATCAGCACGGCGGCTGTGCACAGCAGCGATATCAGGCCACTGATCGATGCAACCCTTCGGTCAGGGGTCAGCGTGCCGACGACATAGCCGAGCACCATGCCCAGCGGCAGGATCGCGTCGGTTGCTTGCGCCAGCACCATGGTGATGCGATCACGCATTGGGCCCTGTGCGTTAACGTTGCGCAGCGCTTCTTCATAAGGGATTTTTACCATCTCCCCGTTGACCTCAAGGGTCCAGTACGGCTGCCACAGACCGTGATAGAAGTAATAGAAAACGATGTAGCCTGCGGTCAATAAAATCAGGGTTCCCACCGAAGCGCCGAGCCAACGAACGTTGTTTTCTTCGCGGCCTACAAGAGCGCAGATCGGGATCAGTGCATAGATAAACAGAAAGGGCACGACCCCTCTGAGCCAATCAGTCATCGGAACATGGTGGTACATCGCTACAACCAGGTTCAGCACTAGAAACCCAAGGCCTATTAGCAATGGCGCGGCGAACAGGCGCAGGACCGATGTAAAACCCAGAGTACGGAGCAATTTGATCAATGCGCTGAGGAATACCGCCACCAGCAGGGCAGCAAACGCCACTTCCTGAGCGCCCAACGAAGTGGGCGCGGGGTGGAGAGCAAAGGCCAATGGGAATAGCGCCAATAAACCCAGCCAAGGCGACATGATGGCCGTCAATACCAATAAAGCGCTGCCGATAATGGCCGTGTAGAAAAGCACGCCAGGATCCAGCATAAATAAAATGGCGATGAGCGCTGCCGCCGTGATCGCCATGGAATTTTTTACGCAGTCAGGTTGACGCATTGCGGTACTCCATTGTTCAAGGGCGTATGGCTTTATAGTCGCTGGCTGTTTGTCCAATCACTTTTGCGGGTATTCCCACAACGATTGAATTATCAGGCACGTCTTTCAATACGACCGCTGAAGCGCCAATTTGACAGTTATTGCCGATGACGATATCGCCAATGATCTTTGCCCCGGCCCCTATGTAGCAGTTGTCACCGATGACGGGGCAGCGATTGATCTCGCTGGTGACATAACCCTCAGCGGCGCCGATGGTGATGCCTTGGCCCAGCACACAGCCGTCGCCAACCTTGGCATTTGCGTGCAGTACAACGCCGATCGCGCCATAGGCGAATATCGTGCCCCTTCCGATCGTTGCGGTAATTGGAATGTAAGAGTTGAACAGTAGGAAAATCACATTTCGAACAAGGCCTGGTAATAACGGCACTCGACGCCGGTGCAGCCAGTTTCCAACTCGATAAAGTTTTACTGCGTTCACGGTTAAAACCTCAGCGTGCGAAGATCAGCGGGTCGAAGCTGGAGTGCTCCCACTGCAATGATCATGAGCGAGCACATATACAGCACGGCCCAGACCAGGCTGATGTGTGTCAAAAAGATAGTCAGGGGAGAGAGTAAGGCGACCCAAAAAACTACCGGCAAGCGAATGCCTGGACGGCAGCTTATGTGCAGGAACAACAAGTAGGCCGAGAACCCGATAGCGTAGAACAACTGTGCCTGGTTCAAGTCTTTGACAAACAGAATCATGCTCGTTATGGCCAGTGGGGCAATGACAAGGTTTGCCACGATGACTTTACGGTGCAGGCCGGAGGCGACCAGATAGCGCTCTGTCACCACTGCCCAGTACAGCACTGGCAGGCAGGGCAGCATCACCAGATAGTTCGAGTACTGAGGGAACAGCCAAACCGCTGCGTACCCCGATAAGCCTACCAACGCGAAGTAGAAAATAGCGATCGACGTGATGATTCTATATTGCGCTTGGCGTTGCCCGCCCGAGACGAAGGCGACAAACACTGCCCTGACGTTGATGGGGAACAGGCTGGTAGCGGATTGAATGATCGAGACGATGACCCTGAACAATCCAAGGTCGCGCACGGGCAGGCTCTTGGAAAGAATGAAGGGCAAGATGTTGGTGAACAGATTGAACACCAGGGTGATGGATATCATTCTGGGTAATAACAGCAGCACACCTTGGCAGGTCTGCAGCAGCTGTTTGCCGACGGGCAGTTTCGCACCTTTGAAAAACAGCACCGCTACCGCAAACGCGCACGGAATCAAGTTGGTCAGAATCAGTATGTCGACGATAGTCAGCGAGACTATTTGTTGGTAGCTGATAAACAGGAGCGTGAAAAACACGCCAAGAAATAGCACCAGGTAGGCCACGATCCAGCATTGCAGGCGTAGCCCGAACAGCGATAACAGGCATGCCGAGCTCAAAAGCATCACCCCAAGCAGGAGTGGGTTGCCAATGTGGTCAATCAGGTTCACAGCGCTGAACAGTACAAAAATCAGTACGGCCATAAATAATGAAGTCACCAGAATGTACTCGGCCTCCACGGTGGCAATCAGCTGCTCATTGACGATATCCAACAGTTTTTGAAATAAAAATACCAGCACGTTGGCCTTGATGAATGCGCCGTACGCTTCCAAGCCGTAAAGTCCGGGAATCACAAAGTTAACAACCAGGCCACTTATCAGTGTCAGCACCTGGATCAATAAATTGACCATGCCAGAACCTCTTGAACCTCATCATGACAAATGCAATTGCATGATCATTTAACAAACGTGCCCAGCTCGGTGCTCGGAAACCGACGCAATACTAACGGCTTGCGTCGATTTCCAAGCGGTATTCATCAAGCTTTTTTCAAGCCCACACACCGCGTGTGTCGATGACTTTGAGCGAGGACAGGCGTGCGCCCGGGATTTTCTTGAATACGCTGTGATCGACCAGCAGGACAATCACGTGCGCAGATGACAGCGCCTGATCGATTCCGCTCAGGGTTGCAATACCTTCAAGGCGAGCCGGCAGGTGCGCGATATTCGGTTCAATCGCCAGAACAGTACCGGGATGGGACTGGGCAATGTGTGCGGTGATCTCTAAGGATGGACTTTCACGCAAGTCGTCGATGTCCGGCTTGAAGGCCAGCCCGAGGCAGGCAACCGTAACGTCCTTGGCGGTTTTCGACGGGTGTTCCTGCAGGAATTGACCGATAGCCAGTTGAACCTGCTCCAATACCCACTTTGGCTTGCTGTCATTCACTTCCCTTGCGGTGCGGATCAGGCGTGCCAGGGCGGGCGTTTTGCTGACAATGAACCAGGGGTCGACAGCGATGCAGTGACCGCCCACACCGGGGCCAGGTTGCAGGATATTAACGCGAGGGTGGTGATTCGCAAGGCGGATCAGCTCCCATACATTGATGTTGAGTTCGTCGCAGATCATCGACAGTTCATTGGCAAACGCGATATTCACGTCGCGAAAGCTGTTCTCTGTGAGTTTGCACATTTCGGCGGTGCGGGCGTCGGTGATGATGCATTCACCCTCAACGAATGTTTTATACAGAGACCGCGCTGCTTCTGAACATTTGCTGGTAAGCCCGCCGATGATGCGATCGTTTTCGATCAACTCCCGCAGTACGTGACCCGGCAGCACGCGCTCGGGGCAATGCGCTATGCGGATGTCCGACTCTGCGCCATGGGTTTGCGGAAATGTCAGGTCCGGACGGGCTTCTGCCAGCCAGGCAGACATTTGCTCGGTAGCCCCGACTGGGGAGGTTGATTCCAGCACGACCAAGTCACCCTTTTTCAGGACGGGAGCAATGGCTCGGCTGGCTGATTCGATGTAGGAAAGATCGGGTTCGTGATCGCCCTTGAACGGTGTCGGGACGGCAATCAGGAAGGCATCGGCCGGCTCTGCGGTTAGAGTTGCCCGCAAATAGCCTTCGGTAACGGCGGCCCGTACGACGATATCCAGATCCGGTTCGATAATATGGATTTCGCCGCGGTTGATGGTTGCAACTGTGTTCGGGTTGACGTCGACGCCAATGACTTTTTTCTTACGTGCAGCGAAAACAGCTGCCGTCGGAAGCCCTATATAGCCGAGGCCGACTACAGAAACAGTTTCAAAGCTCATGAATTAGCCTTTTTAATTCGTGAAAGTACATCGAGAATTCGTGCGGATGCTTTTCCGTCACCATAGGGGTTGTGAGCGAAGCTCATCTGGCCATAGGCTTCAACATCAGTCAGCAAGACTCTCAAGTTAGAGGTAATGGCCTCAATTTCAGTCCCGACAAGTTTGACTGTGCCCGCGTCAACCGCCTCTGGACGCTCTGTGGTGTCACGCATCACCAGCACAGGTTTACCTAAAGAGGGGGCCTCTTCCTGAATGCCACCTGAATCACTCAAAATTAGATAAGAGCGATCCATCAAATACACAAAGGGCAGATAATCCAGGGGTTCGATCAGATGGATATTCTGGATGTCGCTGAGCAGGCGATTGACTGGCTCGCGTACATTCGGATTCAGGTGAACGGGGTACACAATCTCGACATCGGGGAACTCCAGGGCCGTATTGATCAAGGCCTGGCAGATATTCTCAAAGCCACCGCCGAAACTTTCGCGGCGATGACCCGTGACCAGGATCACTCGCTGGCAATCGCCCAGAAACGAGAACTGCTGGTGAAATTGCTGTTGCAGGGCCGGACGGGTCTTGATTCGGCCCACCACATCCAGCAACGCGTCAATGACAGTGTTGCCGGTCACATGGACGCTTTGGCTTGCGACCCCCTCTCTCAGCAAATTCTGCCTGGACGTTTCAGTGGGTGCGAAGTGCAATGCCGCAAGAGCGCCAGTCAGCTTGCGGTTTGCCTCTTCAGGCCACGGAGAATAGAGGTTTCCGGTGCGCAGGCCGGCTTCGACGTGAGCCACAGGAATTTGGTGATAGTAAGCGGCCAATGTGGTGGCGAACGTCGTCGCTGTGTCGCCATGGACCAGGACAATATCCGGTTTGAAGGTTGCGAAGACAGTTTTCATTCCCTGCAAGATGGCACTCGTGACATCGGTCAGATCCTGGCCGGACTTCATGATGTTCAAATCGAAATCAGGCTTGATTTCAAAGAGACTGAGCACTTGGTCGAGCATTTCTCGGTGCTGTCCAGTCACGCAGACCTTGGCAGTGAAGCGCTCATCTGCTGCAAGGCTCAACGCCAAGGGAGCCATTTTGATTGCTTCAGGTCGTGTGCCGAATACACACAGGGTTCTTAAAGTCATCGCAACACCGC
This sequence comes from Pseudomonas sp. PA-6-3C, assembly GCF_021605825.1. NCBI lineage: Bacteria > Pseudomonadati > Pseudomonadota > Gammaproteobacteria > Pseudomonadales > Pseudomonadaceae > Pseudomonas > Pseudomonas sp. PA-6-3C. Next base: position 93,512 of record NZ_WKDV01000011.1, on the reverse strand, counting down.
TACTTAAAGTAAAAATCAATGCACGCTTACGTCATAATCCGCGGATTAGGGTGCCGTCAGTTGTGATACGTTTTTGCACACGCTATGCCAGGGCGCAGGGCCGCGGGACAGCACAATCAGATAGTGGAAACATGACATCTGATAGTTGTGCATGCGTTATTTTTTGGAATTCCAATCGCAGGCAGTTGCAGGCCCGTGAGTTGAGGTTCGTGCGAATTCCAAGCCATTTGCCTGGGTCTAGTGAAAATTCTCGGGCGTCCTCCTTTCGTCCCGTTTGGCAGTGCGTATGTACACCTGCGATGATCACTCAGCAAGTAGTGCGCATACTCTAAAGTATCCCTCCCATTCGGCTCCAAGGCAAAAATTGGCTTGCATTGGGGCTGGTTAGTTTCGTTAAAACATGATCGCGGATTAGCATCTCTATGATTAAAGTCAACCGTCAAGTGCGGGTGATCCGGTCATTATTTTGTCGCGGCGGATGCTTACAGATTTTTCCTACAGCGCTTTCCGCTGTAGCGGCGCAGGTGAACGCGTTGCGGAGTATAGCCTCTTTAGGCGTGTTTTTTCCAAGATTGGAATGGAACAGCTGTTCGACTGGCTCTAAAAGGGCATTCGCGGGACGTTCTAGATTAAGGGACTTAGAGTCCAGCTATACCATTAATGAACATCGACGGTGGCATCAGCCTCTCTCGTATTGTTTTAAGGGTGACCATTTTTGTTACATTTTGCTATACGATACTGTTGCTGTGCTAGCTAATGATACGGCTGCAACTCAACGTCTCGGGCCAAGCCTAGCAGCTTGTCAGGTGTTCGCCATTTTTTGTTCGTGAGCGCTCGAACCCCGCGGTTTCGTAGGGGTCAGTGCCTACCCGTCCTGGTTTTTTTTGGGGCTGAGAAAGGATTTCAAAGGATTTCCGACACAACAAGGGTATCATCCCATCTATGGTGTTTACTGTAGGTGTCGAGTACCACCGTGGTATTTTCTGTACAGAATAGGGGTTATTAACCCAAGGAAAGGTCGTCAAAGGAGTGCGATTTTTCTGAAAGGAGATTTTCATGCAGTTGCCACGTCTGTACGATTTTTGTTCAGTGCGGGTTATTCATTGTGGATCGCTATTTTCGTCTATTCGCGGGCAGGGTTTTGATTCTAGGAGCGTGGAAAAGTGTTGGAGAGGGGCATGGATAAGATGAGAGTTTTTTTATTAAATCTGCCGCGCCGCCACAAGCGCATTCTTCAGGTGCTTGTTGATATTGTACTGGTGTGGATTTCATTATGGTTGGCCTTCGTCGTACGGCTTGGAATTGCCGAGATGGAACAACCGATCCAGCGATACTTATGGCTGTTCGTGAGCGCTCCGGTTATTGCCATTCCCCTGTTTGTTCGCTTTGGCATGTACCGCGCCGTCATGCGTTACTTTGGTAACGATGCACTTATTACTATTATCAAGGCGGTGAGCCTTTCTTCACTTATTCTTGGCTTGGCTGTCTATCTTTACAGCAACCATCAATACGTTGTTCCACGCTCGGTTATTTTCAATTATTGGTGGTTGTGCCTGGTTACCGTAGGCGGGTTGAGACTAGCGATGCGCCAGTACTTCATGGGGGATTGGTTCTCTGCAGCACAGCATGTTCCCTTTACCAATCGTGATGATGGCTTGACGAAAGTTGCCATTTACGGAGCCGGCTCGGCGGGTAATCAATTGGTTGCTGCGTTGCGCATGGGGCGTGTCATGCGGCCGGTCGCCTTTATCGATGACGACGGGAGTATCGCAGGTCGTGTCATCTCTGGGCTGCAGGTGTTCAAGCCCAAGCATATTCAGCAGATGATCGACACAACAGGCGCTCAGCAGATATTGCTCGCAGTGCCTTCGGCGGGCCGCGGGCGCAGGCGTGAGATTCTCTCGAACTTGGAGCGTTTTCCGCTGCATGTGCGCAGTGTTCCGGATTTTATGGACCTGGCCAGTGGCCGCGTCAAGGTCGACGATATTCAGGAAGTCGATATTGCCGACTTGCTGGGGCGTGATGCAGTGCCAGCCCAGGAAGACCTGCTTGCACGTTGTATCGTTGGCCAGTCGGTCTTGGTCACGGGAGCAGGGGGGTCGATCGGGTCTGAGCTATGCCGGCAGATTTTGACGCAGAAACCCAAGACCTTACTCTTGTTCGAACACAGCGAATTTAACCTCTACAGTATCCTGTCCGAACTTGAACACCGCGTTGCGCATGAGTCAATGCCCATTAAGTTATTGCCCATTCTGGGTTCGGTACGCGACGAGAATAAATTACTTGATGTTATGAAGAGCTGGCACGTCGACACGGTTTATCATGCGGCTGCGTACAAGCATGTGCCGATTGTCGAACACAACATTGCCGAAGGTGTCTTGAATAACATCATTGGTACTTTGAATACCGCCCAGGCAGCCTTGAAGGCCGGTGTGGTGAACTTTGTGCTGATTTCCACCGACAAGGCTGTTCGCCCCACTAATGTGATGGGGAGTACCAAGCGCCTTGCAGAATTAGCCCTGCAAGCCCTCAGCGTTGAAAAAGCGCCGGTGATGTTTGGCGACAAGTCTGGCGTGGCCCGCGTAAACAAAACGCGCTTCACGATGGTCAGGTTCGGCAATGTACTGGGTTCTTCCGGCTCAGTGATTCCGCTTTTTCACCGGCAGATCAAGGCAGGCGGTCCATTGACCGTCACACACCCAAAAATTACGCGTTATTTCATGACCATCCCCGAAGCGGCCCAACTGGTGATCCAGGCCGGTTCCATGGGGCAGGGGGGGGACGTGTTCGTTCTGGACATGGGTGAGCCCGTAAAAATTGTAGAGCTTGCGGAAAAGATGATTCATTTATCCGGGCTGAGTGTACGCACGGATAAAAACCCTCTCGGGGATATCGCGATTGAGTTCACCGGATTGCGGCCAGGCGAAAAGCTTTACGAGGAGTTGCTGATCGGCAACAACGTCGTCGCTACCCAGCACCCGATGATTATGAGCGCCAACGAGGATCACCTGGCGTGGGACGTACTCAAAAGCAAACTGAGCGAATTGCTCGGCGCGGTGAGTGAGGACGACTACACCCGTGTGCGTCAGATCCTGCGCGAGACAGTCAGTGGCTACTCGCCCGACGGCGAAATCGTCGATTGGATCTACCAGCAGCGCCGTTTGGAGCCGTGAGTTAACACCCTGTTACTCACCCGTTTTTGACTCTCTCCCCACATCGCCTAAGTTAGAAAAGCAGCTTTTGGAAAGCTGCTTTTCTTCTACCGATGTCATGGAGTGTCACCAATGCAAAACGCCTATATCTCTTCCCTGATCTTTGCAGTCCTCACCAGCCTCTCCGTAGCAACCACCGCAGCCCCCTCCATCAAACCCGAAGCCCCGGCGCCTATCACGGCCCAGATGGCTAACGTCGAGCAATCCACCAAGGTCAATCTCAACACCGCCGACGCTGAAGTCCTGCGCCGCGACCTGTTCGGTATTGGCGCCGCCAAGGCCAAGGCGATTATCGCCTATCGCGACAGCAACGGGCCTTTCACGGCGGTAGACGAGTTGCTGGAAGTCAAAGGCATCGGTAAGGCGTTGCTGGAGAAAAACCGCGACAGGCTGGCAATCAACTAAGGGTGTAAATCCTGGGCAAGAGGCCGGTCATTGACCGGCCTTCTGTTTGTCCGAGACCTGTTCTTTCAAACACCCGCGTACCACTTCCATGATATGGGCTGCCAGTTCCGGGTTTTCGACGCTTCTGGCCAACACCAATGCGCCCACCAATGTCGACATCAGTACCAGGCTCTCGTGTTCCCCCTTTGGGTGCTCCAATGCTGAGTCGATCTGCGTCAACCTGGCTTCAAGTACCGCATCCGTTACCGGACTATGCTGCCCTCGCAGGCCCAGCTCCGACGACATCGTGGGCAGCGGGCAGCCTTCACCCGGCGAGGTCTGGTGCCATTGCGAAAGGTAGCTGTCGATGAACGCATCCAGCGGCCGTTTCTGGCTGAACAACATTGCGCAATGGGCATCCAGCTCTGCGGCGGCGGCCAGAAGGGCTTTGTCCACCAGTTCATCCTTGGACTTGAAATGCGCGTAGAACCCGCCGTGTGTCAGGTTCAACGCTTTCATCAAGGGCTGCAGGCCGGTGGCGCCAATACCATCGCGGCGAAATCGTACGGAGGCTTCCTTGATGATGCGTTGGTGAGTCTGGGCTTTGTGGTCTGTTGAATAACGCATAGGACGGCCTCGAGAACGAGTGCGCATTTTAGCGGAGTCGAACCTGTTTACCCATAGAGACGGCATTCAGCGGGCTTGGCATGAAAAGTGATTACATCCGTTGCATGAATTGTTCAACAATCGAGGTGCCATGATGACGCTCAGCTTGTCTCTAGCCGATCAGATTGCCCTTGAACTGCGCGCCGACATCATGAGTGGGCGGCTGCTGCCAGGTGTGGCGCTGGTCGAAGTGGACCTGGTCAAGCGCTACAACGCCTCGCGCAATACCATTCGCGAAGCGTTACACCGTTTGGGGCAGGAGGGGCTCACCCGTTATGTGCGCAACAAGGGCGTGATGGTCCGGCGTGTGGCGCGCGACGACGTGCGTGACCTGTTTGTGGTCCGCCGTACCCTTGAGCTGCAGGCCATCGCCCAGAGTGGCACGCTGACGGGCGACCACGACGTGCGTATGCAAAATGCCATCGACGCCACCACGCTGGCGCGAGAGCGCGAAGATTGGCGCGCCGTTGCCACTCATAGCCTGGTGTTCCACCAGCACATTGTCGGGTTGATGCGCAGCCCTTTATTCGATGAGTTTTTCGCCCAAGTGATTGCTCAGTTGCGCCTGGTGTTTTGTGCGGCGCCCGATGAACAACGTTTTCAGTCGCCCTGGCTGGAGCGTGATCGTGAGATCTACACCTTGCTGGCGCAGGGCAATAAACCAGCTGCGCAGGAGGCGATGAGCCTCTATCTGCACGATTCTGAACGCCTGTCCCTGGCGCTGTTTGATTACCCTTGATGGAGGATTGCACCCATGTACAAAGATTATCCGGCTGCCTATCAGGTCAGCAAAGGCTCGGCGCTGCAAGTGGACAAGGCCTTCTACGCACGTATTCGCGACCAGGCGGGTAAACGCACATTGATCGAGCAGTTCGAAGTGCCGATTCGCACGGGCAGGGCGTGGAAAGTGCCGGCCGGGCATGTGTTTCGCGTGACAACGCCGGTAGGGCCACAGGTCGGCGATTTCAACGTGTGGAACGCCAATGACCCGCGCGAACGCCTATGGGCGGCACGCACGCGGCAGTTGCAGGGCGCCCATGTCAGTACCCATGACCGGCTATGGTCGAACCTGCCGTTTCTGCGCCCCTTGGTAACCATCACCGATGACAGCCTGGCGGGCTATGGCATCGATGAACACGGTGGGCGCCTGCACGATTTGCTCGGCACTCGCTGTGACCCGTATGTGAACCGCATGCTTACCGGCGAAGACTTCCACCACCATTGCCATTCCAACTTGACCCGCGCCGTTTTGCCCCATGGCCTGACCGAATTTGACGTGCACGATGTGCTGAATATTTTCCAGTGCACCGGTCTTAATCATGACGACATGTACTTCATGAAAGCCTGCCCGGCGCAGAAGGGCGATTACCTGGAGTTTTTTGCAGAGATTGATTTGCTCTGCGCATTGTCGACGTGCCCGGGTGGGGACTTGTCGCTACCGATGTGGGGGCCGGACGCACAAGACCCATTGACCGTGTGCCGCCCGCTGGGCGTAGAGATCTATCGCTTGGAGGCGGAGTTGCTCAACGGCTGGAGCCAGCCTGAGCGTGCTGCCTACAAGGGGCAGCACGGCTTGCATATTGCCAAGGCAGCCTGGGAATAACCTGCTTCAGCGGTCCTGCGCATCCTTGGCGTCCGCCTGGGCGTTGCGCTCGACCACGCGTTTGCGTTGTTCGTCGGTGAGTTCCACCTTGTTGGCGCTGTCACGCAGCATCAGCAGCCCACCGACGATCGACCCGATCGCTACCACTAAAATCAACCACGCATACCACGGCATAAGGCTCTCCTTGAGGCGGACCAGCGTCGGAGGATGTTCCCACGCTAATAACGGCTTTGAGTAACAGGCGTTCTGAGTAGTTCATTGTAGGCCTGTTCCGCCTCGTTAACCTTAGCGCCCGGTCAACATCGCATCAGCCGGTGCGTCGGCACGGTCTTGGGCGGTCAGCTGGAAGTAGATGAACCCCGCCAGCATAAAGCCCAGGAATATCAAGCCGATCAGCGCATTGAACCAGGCCATGGCCACCAGGCACACCAGCGCCAATACCAGCGCAATAGCCGGCACGATCGGATAGCCCGGTGCGCGGAATGTGCGTTCCAGCAGCGGTTCGGTCTTACGCAGCTTGAACAGGCTGAGCATGCTCATGATGTACATCACAATGGCGCCGAACACCGCCATGGTGATCATCGCTGCGGTCAGCGTCATGCCACCCAGGTTGATCAGGCCGTCGCTGTAGATCGCGGCGATACCGACCACACCGCCGGCGATAATGGCCCGGTGCGGTGTTTGAAAGCGCGACAGTTTGGCCAGGAACGACGGCAAGTAACCAGCACGGGCCAGGGCAAAGAACTGCCGCGAATAGCCGAGGATGATGCCGTGAAAGCTTGCCACCAAGCCAAACAGACCAATCCACACCAGCATGTGCAGCCAGCCGGAGCCGGTGCCCACCACACTTTTCATCGCCTGCGGCAGCGGGTCGTTGATGTTCGACAGGGTACGCCAGTCGCCCACGCCACCGGCGAAGAACATCACGCCCATGGCCAGGATCACCAAGGTCAGGATGCCGCTGATGTAGGCTTTTGGAATAGTGCGCTTGGGATCTTTCGCCTCTTCAGCTGCCATGGCTGCGCCCTCGATGGCGAGGAAGAACCAGATGGCGAAAGGAATGGCCGCAAACATCCCGGCAATGGCCGGTGCGCCAAAGGTGTCGGAACCCGCCCAGCCGTTCAGGGCAAAGTTGCTGAAGCTGAACGCCGGCGCGACCACGCCCATGAACACCAGCAATTCAGCGACGGCGAGCACGCACACCACCAGTTCAAAGGTCGCGGCGAGCTTCACCCCCAGGATATTCAGGCCCATGAACACGATGTAGGCCCCCACAGCCGCGTGTTTCGGATCGAGTGCCGGGAACTGCACGTTCAGGTAAGCGCCGATGGCCAAGGCAATCGCGGGTGGTGCGAAGACAAATTCGATCAAGGTCGCCAGGCCCGCGATCAAACCGCCTTTCTCGCCAAAGGCGCGACGGCTGTAGGCGAACGGCCCGCCCGCGTGAGGAATCGCGGTGGTCAGTTCGGTGAAACTGAATATAAAGCAGGTGTACATGGCGGCGACCATCAACGAGGTCACCAAAAAGCCCAGCGTGCCGGCCACGCCCCAGCCATAGCTCCAGCCAAAGTATTCGCCGGAAATCACCAGCCCGACGGCAATGCCCCATAAATGCAGGGTGCCCAAGGTGGGTTTGAGTTGTGTGTTCATCGTGTGGCGCTCCCTGAACGGGTTGGAATGATTACTGGGTGTTGCAGCGGCCATGCCATTGCGCGAACTCATGTCGTAAAGGCGCCGAACTGTCGCCATGGGGACGGTTTGGCGTTTGAATTTTTTCGGCGTCGCACCAGATGGGTGCGGTGGTGGCCTCACCGACGCCATCGCGGGCAAGCCCGGCTCCCACAGGGAATGCATTTCAATGGTGGGAGCGGGGCATGCCCGCGATGAGGCCCGCCCAGGCGCTGAAAATCCCCCTGTAAACCCCGCATAAACCCACTCTTTACGCCGTCTTTACGCCCCGCCCATACCCTCGCTCTCGTTCCTTTACGCCACTCCTGCCGACAATTGCCCCACACGCGGCAATCGCCGCAAAACGGAGAGACTTCCATGAGCGTTCTGGACGGGGTGTCACTGCTATTGGCCGTGGCGCTGTTCATTTATCTGCTGGTTGCGCTGTTACGCGCGGATCGGAACTAGGAGCAGGCTATGCACAGTTATGACTATTGGCTGATCATCGCCTTCTTTGCCGTGGTGCTGGTGCCGGCACCGTTCCTGGGGCGGTTCTACTACAAGGTGATGGAAGGCCAGCGCACCTGGCTCTCGCCCGTGCTCGGCCCTGTCGAGCGCGCCTGTTATCGCCTGTCCGGCGTGGACGAGCACCAGGAACAGAGCTGGCAGAAGTACACGCTGGCACTGCTGGCGTTCAACCTGGCCGGTTTTGTGTTGCTGTTTACCGTGTTGTTGTTCCAGGAATATCTCCCACTGAACCCGCAGAAATTGCCGGGTCAGGAATGGACGCTGGCCTTCAACACGGCGGTCAGTTTCATGACCAACACCAACTGGCAGAACTACAGCGGTGAAGCCTCGCTGAGCTATCTCAGCCAGATGATCGGTCTCACCGTGCAGAACTTCGTCAGCGCCGCCACTGGCCTGGCTGTGCTGGTCGCGTTGTGCCGTGGTATCGGGCGTAAATCCACCAAGACCCTGGGCAACTTCTGGGTCGACATGACCCGCGCCACCCTCTACGGCCTGCTGCCGTTGTGCCTGGTGTTCGCGTTGTTCCTGGTGTGGCAGGGCGTGCCGCAAACCTTCGCTCACTATGTGAATGCCGTGACGATGCAGGGCGTGGACCAAGTGATCCCACTCGGCCCGGCAGCCAGCCAGATTGCGATCAAGCAGTTGGGCACCAACGGTGGCGGGTTCTTCGGTGTCAACTCGGCGCACCCGTTTGAGAACCCGACTGCCTGGGCCAACCTGTTCGAGTTGTCGGCGATCATCCTGATCCCGGTGGCGCTGGTGTTCACCTTCGGCCATTACGTGAAAGACCTGCGTCAGAGCCGGGCGATCCTCGGTTGTATGCTGGCCTTGTTCCTGATCGGCGGCGCGACCTCGCTGTGGGCCGAATACCAGCCCAACCCCACCCTGAACAACCCAGCTGTTGAGCAAACCGCGCCGCTGGAAGGTAAAGAGGTGCGCTTCGGTACCACTGCCACCGTGTTGTGGTCGGTCACCACTACAGCGGCGTCCAATGGTTCGGTCAACGGTATGCACGACAGCCTCAACCCCCTGAGCGGCATGGTGGCGCTGGTCAACATGATGGTCGGCGAAGTGATCTTCGGCGGCGTCGGCGCCGGTATGTACGGCATGTTGCTCAACGTGTTGATCGCGGTGTTCCTCGCCGGCCTGATGATCGGCCGCACCCCGGAATACCTGGGCAAGAAGCTGCAGGCCAAGGAAGTGCAATTGCTGGTGGTGACTTTGCTGGTGATGCCGATCGGCACCCTGGTACTGGGCGCCATCGCCGCCAGCCTGCCGGGTCCGGCGGGGGCCATCAGCAACCCCGGCCCGCACGGTTTCAGTCAATTGTTGTATGCCTACACCTCGGCCAGTGCCAACAACGGCTCGGCGTTCGGCGGCTTCAGTGCCAACACCACGTTCCACAACCTGATGATGGGCCTGGGTATGTTGATCGGCCGCTTCGGCTACATCCTCCCGGTACTGGCCCTTGCCGGCAGCCTGGCGATGAAGAAAACCGCACCGATTGGCCAGAACAGCTTCCCGACCCATGGCCCACTGTTCGTGACCCTGTTGACCGTGACCATTTTGCTGGTGGGCGGCCTGACTTTCCTGCCGACGCTGGCACTGGGCCCAATTGCTGAACACCTGAGCATGGCTGCTCCTAAATAAAGAGCTAGAGGGGATATGAAAATGAATATGCCTGCAAAAAATGCGGCCCCTGTGAGTTCTCAGGAACCGGCCAAAACCGCCATCTCCGCTCTTTGGCGTCCGGCGCTGGTCCAGGCTTTCGTCAAGCTGGACCCACGCCAACTGCAACGCTCGCCGGTGATGCTGGTGGTCGAGTTGACCGCCATCCTCACCACCGTGTTGTGCTTTGTGCCGGACACTGCGGTGCCGACCTTTGTGGCGGTACAAATCGCCGTGTGGCTGTGGTTCACCGTGCTGTTCGCCAACTTTGCCGAAGCCTTGGCCGAAGGTCGCGGCAAGGCCCGCGCCGACAGCCTCAAAGCCGGCAGCGAAGGCCTGAGCGCTCGCCGCAAAGAGGCCGACGGCAGCTTCAAGGTCGTGCCGGCCACCAGCCTGCGCAAAGGTGATGTGGTGCGCGTCGCGGCCGGGGAGATGATCCCCGGTGACGGCGAGGTCATCGAAGGTATCGCGGCCGTCAACGAGGCGGCGATCACTGGCGAATCCGCACCGGTTATCCGTGAATCCGGCGGCGACCGTTCGGCCGTCACCGGCAACACGCGGCTGGTGTCGGACTGGTTGCTGATCCGCATCACCGTCAACCCGGGCGAGTCCACGCTGGACCGCATGATCGCCCTGGTGGAAGGCGCCAAACGCCAGAAAACCCCGAATGAAGCGGCGCTGGATATCCTGCTGATCGGCCTCACGCTGATCTTCCTGCTGGTGGTGGTCACCCTGCAGCCGTTCGCCCACTTCGCCAATGGCAGCTTGCCGCTGGTGTTCCTGGTCGCGCTGCTGGTGACGCTGATTCCGACCACCATCGGCGGCCTGTTATCGGCCATTGGTATCGCCGGCATGGATCGCCTGGTACGCCTCAACGTCATCGCCAAATCCGGGCGTGCGGTGGAAGCGGCGGGTGACGTGCATGTGCTGCTGCTGGACAAGACCGGCACCATCACCTTCGGCAACCGTCGCTGTGCAGCCGTGATTGCAGCGCCTGGCGTCAGTGGTCGCGACCTGGCTGAAGGCGCGTTGCTGGCGTCCCTGGCGGACGACACGGCGGAAGGCAAATCCATCGTCGAATACCTGCGTGCTTTGCACCCTCAGGCCGAGCCAACCGTGGAGGAGCTGACCTCCGTGCCGTTCAGTGCCGAAACGCGCTTGTCCGGTGTCGACTACCAAGGCCGTGTGTTCCGCAAAGGCGCGGTCGATTCACTGCTGGCGTTTATCGGCCAACAACGCCGTGACCTGCAGCCGGCACTCTCGCGGGAAATCGACAAGATCGCCCAGAGCGGCGGCACGCCATTGCTGGTATGCGCCGATGGCAAACTGCTCGGTGCGATCCACCTCAAGGACGTGGTTAAACCCGGCATCCGCGAACGCTTCGCCGAACTGCGCAAACTGGGGATTCGCACCGTGATGGTCACCGGCGACAACCCGTTGACCGCCGCCGCGATTGCCGCTGAAGCGGGCGTGGACGACGTGCTGGCCGAAGCCACGCCAGAGAAGAAACTCGCCCGCATTCGTCACGAGCAGAACGACGGTCGCCTGGTTGCGATGTGCGGCGACGGCGCCAACGACGCTCCGGCGCTGGCCCAGGCCGACGTCGGCATGGCGATGAACGACGGCACCCAGGCCGCTCGCGAAGCGGCCAACATGGTCGACCTCGACAGCGACCCGACCAAGCTGCTGGATGTGGTGCAGATCGGCAAGGAACTGCTGGTGACACGCGGTGCGTTGACGACCTTTTCCATCGCCAACGACGTGGCCAAATACTTCGCGATTTTGCCGGCGCTGTTTGCCTCGATCTACCCGCAGTTGGGCGTGCTCAACGTGATGCATTTGCAGAGCCCGCAGAGCGCGATTCTCTCGGCGATCGTCTTCAACGCGCTGATTATCGTGGTGTTGATTCCCCTGGCACTGCGCGGTGTGCGCGTACAGGCGGCGAGTGCGGCGGCGTTGCTGCGCCGCAACCTGCTGATCTACGGGTTGGGCGGGCTTTTGGTGCCGTTCGTGGGCATCAAGGCGATCGACATGCTCCTGACCGCGCTGCACCTGGTGTAACTGGATCGCACTTTTTGTGGAGAGGGTGCAAGCTCCCTCGCCACAGTGGTTACTCGATTTATTGAGGATTTCAAGATGACTAACATGATCCGCCCGGCCCTGAGCCTGCTGGTCCTCATGACCCTGATCACCGGCGTTGCCTACCCGCTGGTGGTCACCGGTGTCGCCCAAGTTGCGTTCCCCGACCAGGCCAACGGCAGCCTGGTGCGTGACGCCGAGGGCAAAGTGCGCGGCTCCAGCCTGATCGCCCAGGATTTTACCGGTGACAGCTGGTTCCACCCACGCCCATCGGCTGGCGCGTTTGCGACGGTCTCCAGCAGCGCCAGCAACCTGGCCCCAAGCAACCCGGCATTGGCCACGCGTATTTTTGATGACGCGAATAAACAGTTGGTGCCAGGCCAGGGGCCGGTGCCTTTGGCCTCCCTGACTACCTCCGGCAGCGGCCTTGATCCACACTTGCCTCCGGCGGCGATTGCCTATCAACTGGCGCGAGTGGCGGCGGCGCGAAATGTGCCCGTGTCTACACTGCAGCGCTTGCTCGATGAGCACATCGAAAGCCCGCTGGTGGGGCCGCCGGTGGTGAATGTGCTGGCGCTGAACATGGCGCTGGAAACGTTGTAAACCGTGGTGCCGTCATCGCGGGCAAGCCCGCTCCCACAGGGAAATGCATTCCAAATATGGGAGCGGGCTTGCCCGCGATGACGGCCTGAAGGATTCCAAATAAACACCTGAAGGAACTCCAAAGCATGAGCGACTCCGGCCGCGCCGATGCCCTGTTAGCCGATCTGCCACGGGACGGCCGTGGCCGGCTCAAAGTCTTCCTCGGTGCGGCGCCCGGTGTGGGCAAGACCTACGCCATGCTCCAGGCCGCCCACACTCAACTGCGCCAGGGTGTGCGCCTGATCGCAGGCGTGGTTGAAACCCACGGCCGCGCCGAGACCGAAGCCTTGCTCAGCGGCCTGCCGCAGCAACCCTTGCTGCGCAGCGAATACCGTGGCGTGATGCTCGAAGAAATGGACCTCGACGGCCTGCTCGCCGCCAAGCCCAAGCTGGTGCTGGTGGATGAGCTGGCCCACAGCAACGCCCCCGGCAGCCGCCATGAAAAACGCTGGCAAGACATCCAGGAACTGCTCGCCGCCGGCATCAACGTGTTCACCACGGTCAACGTCCAGCACCTGGAAAGCTTGAACGATCAAGTGCGTGGCATCACCGGCGTGCAAGTGCGTGAAACCTTGCCCGACTGGGTGCTGCAAGAGGCCGACGAACTGCTGCTGATCGACCTGCCGTCCCGCGAGCTGCTCGAGCGCCTGCGCGACGGCAAGGTGTATGTGCCGGAACAGGCCCGCGCCGCCATCGACGCATTCTTCACCCAGACCAACCTGATGGCCCTGCGCGAGCTGGCCATGCAAACCGCTGCTGCGCATGTCGATGACGATTTGGCCCAAGGCTACCGCCAGCTCGGCCAGGCCGCCCCGGCGGTGCGCGGGCGTTTGCTGGTGGGCGTGGACGGTGATGCGCAGGCCGAACGCCTGGTACGTCACGCCAGCCGCGTGGCCCAGCGCCGGCATTTGCCGTGGAGCATGGTGCATATCGATAACGGCCGTGCGCACGACGAGCAATCGCGCCTGCGCCTGCAGAACGCCCAGCAATTGGCTGAACGGCTGGGCGGCGAAGTGGTGTTGCTGCGCGCTGGCGAAGTGGCCAAGACGCTGATCCAGCATGCCGCCGAACGCCGCGCCAGCCTGCTACTCGTGGGGCAGTCGCGGATGCGCTGGCGGCGCAGGCTGTTCGGAGGGGGTTTGGCGGCACGCTTGCTGCGCAATGCGCGGGGTTTGGAGATCAACGTGCTCGACAGCGACGACATGCCCGCGCCGCCACGCCTGCCGGATGTGCGCGGGCTGGTGTGGTTCGACTATGGCCTGGCGGTGGTTGCAACCATCGTCGCGGCGGCGCTGGCCTGGGCGGTAGCCAGTGTGTTGCCGCTGCCGAATATCTCATTGGTGTTTCTCGCTGCGGTACTGCTGGTCGGTGTGCGCAGCAGCCTGGGACCGTCGCTGGTGTGTGCGGCGCTGTCGTTCCTGAGCTACGACTTTCTGTTTATCCCGCCGAAATTCTCCTTTGCCATCCAGCGTGAAGAAGACGTGCTGACCCTGTTGTTTTTCTTGCTGATGGCGGCGCTGACCGGCAACCTCGCGGCGCGTCAGCGTCGGCAGTTGCAGGCCTTGCGCGACACCCAGGAAGAAACCAGCGAACTGCTCGACCTGTCGCGCAAGCTCACTGCGGCCACCGACCGTCAGGCGGTGATCAGTGCAGCGGCCCATCATCTGGACGGCTGGAGTGATCTGGACCTGTGTCTGCTTAATCGCGACGGCCAGGGCGGCTGGAAGGTTGAAACCGGCACCGCGCTGAACCTCACCGAAGCCGAACGCGCCGCCGCCGATTGGGCCTGGCAGCATGATCAACCGGCTGGCATGGGCACCGGCACGTTGCCGTTTGGGCGTTGGTGGTGGTGGCCGCTGTCGGGCGAGGAGGGGCCGTTGGGTTTGCTTGGCGTCAGCCCCAAACCCGGCCTGGAATTGAGCGGCCAACGCCGTCGCCTGCTCACTGCATTGAGCCAGCCATTGGCCCAGGCTCTGGCGCGCGCACAGCTGGCGCAGGAGCTGGAATCGGCGCGCCTGCACGGCGAAACCGAACAACTGCGCAGCGCCTTGCTGGCCTCGGTGTCCCACGATTTGCGCACGCCGTTGACCTCGATGCGCGGCAGCATCGACAGCCTGCTGGCGCTCGGTGAAGCCATCCCGCTGGAAGACCGCCGCGAATTGCTTGAAGGCACTCGCGATGAAGCCGAGCGCCTGGACCGCTATATCCAGAACCTGCTGGACATGACACGCCTGGGTCACGGCGCCCTGAAGCTGGCGCGCGATTGGGTCTCGCCGGGTGATATCGTCGGCAGCGCCCTGGGCCGCTTGCGCGCGGTACTGGCGCCGTTGCAGGTACACACCGACGTGCCGGCGCAGTTGCCGTTGCTGTATGTACACGCCGCGTTGATCGAGCAGGCCTTGGTCAATGTGCTGGAAAACGCCGCGCGTTTCTCACCGCCCCACGGCCGTTTGCAGGTGAGTGCCGGCGTGGCCGATGAGCAACTGTTTTTTTCGGTGGCCGACGAGGGGCCGGGGATTCCCGAGGACGAGCGTGCGAAGATTTTCGATATGTTCTACACCGCCGCCCGTGGTGATCGCGGCGGGCAGGGCACAGGCCTTGGCCTGGCGATCTGCCAGGGCATGGTAGGCGCACACGGCGGGCATATCCGCGTCGAGGATGGTATAGAGGGGCGCGGCACCTGCATCAGCTTGTTCCTGCCGTTACCGACGCAACCTGGCCCGGAGCGCGAGCCTTGAGCTACCCTCTTTTCTCCACGGATTTTGATTGGACACCATGAGCCAGACCGCGACGATTTTAGTCATTGATGACGAACCGCAGATCCGCAAATTCCTGCGTATCAGCCTGGCCTCCCAGGGCTACAAGGTGATCGAGGCCGGCACCGGCAACGAGGGCCTGGCCCAAGCGGCATTGAGCAAACCGGATTTGCTGGTGCTCGACCTTGGCCTGCCCGACATGGACGGCCAGCAAGTGTTGCGCGAGTTTCGTGAGTGGTCGACGGTGCCGGTATTGGTGCTGTCGGTGCGCGCCAGCGAAGTGCAAAAAGTCGAAGCCCTGGACAGCGGCGCCAATGACTACGTGACCAAGCCCTTTGGCATCCAGGAATTTCTTGCCCGTGTGCGCGCCTTGTTGCGCCAGGCACCGGCGGGAGAGGCTCAGGAAGCGGCGTTGAGTTTCGGCCCGTTGACCGTGGACCTGGCCTATCGCCGGGTGCTGCTGGACGGTGTCGAGGTGGCCCTGACCCGCAAGGAATACGCGGTGCTGGCGCAACTGGCGCGGCATCCTGGGCGGGTGATCACCCAGCAGCAATTGCTCAAGGATATCTGGGGGCCGACCCATACTGAAGACAGCCATTACCTGCGCATTGTGGTGGGCCATCTGCGTCAGAAGTTGGCGGATGATCCGACCCAGCCACGGTTTATCGTGACCGAGGCGGGTGTGGGGTATCGGTTGTTGAATGCCTGAATGTTGCAGTGCCTGAACGGGCCTCATCGCAGGCAAGCCAGCTCCCACCTTTTGATTTGTGAATACATTCAAAGGTGGGAGCTGGCTTGCCTGCGATAGGGCCATCAGCCACATCCACACGTTCAACCCTGCTCACTCTCATACTTGTCCAAGGTATCACTGGCAATTTCCCGCCCCAACGCGATCAACTCCGGCGCCTTGTAGAACTCGAAAAACCGGCACACCCGCTTCGGCACGTTGATCAGCACGTCCGGCGGATAACCGGCAATCTTGTACTGCGCCAACGAGGTCTGCATCACTTCGAAGCTCTGGTTGATCAGGTCCAGCAGTGACGCCGGCCCGACGTTATCGATAATGAACGAGCCGGTCGCGGACTTCGGGGCGCCTTGTTTTTCCGGGGCGGCCGCAGGTTGTTGGGCTTCGGGTTCGGCCGACTCCAGCCACGGGTTGATTTCGGCGGCCTGGGACTGCAAGGCTTCCTGTTCCAGCTTCATCAGTTGCTCGGCCTGTTTGCGCCGAAACGGCAGGTGCGAACCCAGTGATTTGGCCAAGCTGTTGAAGCGGCTCTTGAACGCCGGCGGGCGCTGGATCACTGGCAGGTGGTAGTGCTTCTGGTTGGTGGCATTGAGGTTGACTGCGATGATCAAGTCGCAATGGCTCGACACCACCGGCACGATCGGCAGCGGGTTGAGCAGGCCGCCGTCCACCAGCATGCGGTTGCCTTGCATCACCGGCGTGAACAGGCTGGGGATCGCCGCCGAAGCGCGCATGGCCTGGTGCAGGCAGCCTTCCTGGAACCAGATTTCCTGTTGGTTGGTCAGGTCGGTGGCCACGGCGGTGTAGGGAATCCGCAGTTCTTCGATATTGATCTCGCCGACGATCTTGCGGATTTGCCCGAAGACTTTTTCGCCACGAATCGCCCCCAGTCGAAAGCTCACGTCCACCAGGCGCAGCACGTCCAGGTAGTCGAGGCTCTCGATCCAGTTGCGGTATTCGTCGAGCTTGCCGGCGGCGTAGATCCCGCCGACCACGGCGCCCATGGAGCAGCCGGCGATACAGGCGATGTCGTAGCCGCGCCGTTCGATTTCCTCGATCACGCCGATGTGGGCGTAACCGCGGGCGCCGCCGGAGCCGAGCACCAAGGCAACACGTTTTTTCATGAGCTGATCCTTCGCAAAACAGTGGCCCACAATGCGCTTACCGGCCGAGGGCATCAAAATATTTTTCCAGAATAGCCATTACGCTCGGGTATGCTCTGGCGGTAGGCATTTCTGAGCAGGCACTGCTGAAAGCACTTTTGAATGGACACTTCTGATTTCAGGCGGCCCCCAAGGCACTTTTCCTTGGAGGCAACGTCTACAGCCTACGACTGTTTTTCTATATTTGAGGTGTCATTGATGAAAGCCTGGATGTGTGTGCCTGTGATCGTGTTGGCCCTGGCCGGTTGTGCCGGCAAAACCGCATACCGCGACAGCTGTGGCACGCAATTGGATGCGGCCTGGCACGAGTTGGATTTGGCCAAGGCCGAAGGCTTTGCCGGCACCGTGAGCTACTCTAAGGCTTTGTCGCTGTTGACCGGCGCCAAGACCCAGCAGCAATTCGAAGCGTTTGAAGGCTGTTCCAACAAGGCCGAGAAAGCGCGCTTCTACATTCGTGAGTCCCGCGCCGGGCGTTGATCGGTAAGCGGCGACTAGGGTTTCATCGTTAAGGGGGAAGGGATGTCAGCGCTGGTTGATCAGTTAGTCGCTCAGGTCATTGGCCTGGAAGTAGGGTTACTGAGCTGCCAGGCTCGCCTCGCCGCCGTTACCGACGATGAAGCCTTGCATGACCTGCGCACCACCGTGCGGCGCCTGCGCAGTTTGTTGCGCCCCTTGCGTGGGCTACCGGGTGTCGAGCAGCTGGAATTGGCCGCCAGCACGGTCGGCCAATTGACCACGCCGTTGCGTGACCGTGAGGTACTGGCGGCGTATTTGCAGCAGCACGGCCATCACGCGGCGGCCGACCGGCGCCTGCGTTTGCAGGCCGATGCTTACCGCCAGGTGGCGCAAAGCCCGGAACTCGCGCATTTGCTGCTGATCCTGGATGCCTTCCCGCGTTTTATCCGCGCCTCCCAACACCAGAGACTGCTCAAAGGCCTGCGCCCGCGGATCGAGAAGCGTCTGGCCAAGCAGTCGCAGAAACTCGATGACGCCCTCAAAGACCCGGATCATGACCGCCACCGTCTGCGCCTGCTGATCAAGCGCGTGCGCTACGCGGCCGAAGCCTACCCCGAACTGGACAAACTGCCGGCCAAGGCGATGCAACGCCTCAAGCAAGCGCAAGGCGCCCTGGGCGATTGGCACGATTGCTGGCAATGGCTGGCCCAGGCTGAACATCAACCCGACCTGCAGCCGTGTGTTGCGGTTTGGCAGCGCACCATGGCCAAGGCTGAAGGCCAGGCGGATCGGGTGCTGGACAAGCTCAGCGCGGATTGTTTCTAAACCGGTCCGGCTTTTGGCCGGAATAGGCGCTGTGCCTGCTCAACCTGCTGGTTAAGATCCCGACATCGGTTTTCTGGATGTGAGGTTGCCATGCGCTTTTGTGATTTGCTCGATGCCGCCCGTAACAACCCGCTCGAAGTGACCATCCCTGCCGAGTGGGCGCAGGGCCGCGCAACCTTTGGTGGCCTGGTGGCTGCCTTGCAATACGAAGCCTTGCGCGCCCAAGTGCCGGCGGATCGGCCTTTGCGTTCGCTGGCCATCACCTTTGTCGGCCCGGTAGCGCCGGATGTGCCCGCCAGTTATCAAGTCGAAGTGCTGCGCGAAGGCAAGGCGGTCAGCCAGTTGCTCGGCCGCGTGGTGCAGAACGGCGAAGTGGCGACCTTGGTACAAGCCAGCTTTGGCGCGGCCCGTGAGTCGGTAATTGATGTGTCGAGCGAAGCGCCGCCGGTGTTCAAACACTGGGATGAGTGCCAGGAACTGCCCTATATCAAGGGCGTTACCCCCGAATTCATGCGTCACTTGGCGATGCGCTGGAGTGTCGGCGGCCTGCCGTTTACCGGTAATAAATCCCGCGACATGGGCGGTTGGGTGCGTTTGCGTGGGGACGTGAAGGAAGAGCCGCTGACCGAGTCGCATATTCTTGCCCTGGTCGACGCCTGGCCACCGGCCTTGCTGCCGCACCTGACCAAGCCCGCGCCGGGCAGCACCTTGACCTGGACCATCGAGTTCATCCAGCCGCTGCAAAGCCTGACCACCCTCGACTGGTGCCAGTACTACGTCAACATCGAGCACGCCCGCGACGGCTACGGTCATGCCGCTGCCGCGCTGTGGAGCCCGAGCGGCGAGTTGATCGCCATCAGCCGCCAGACCGTGGTGGTCTTCGCCTGAGCCTCAGAAGTGCTGGCTGCCCTGGGCCTCCAGCGTGCGGCCGTGGCGTTGCAGCGCTAGGCCAGCCAACACGCCGACGACGCCGATGGCAAAACTGGCCAGGCTGAAGCTGAATACGCCAGACACCATCAACAGAAAACCAATGATCAGCAAAGGCACGGCAATCAGTTGCAGGCCCAGGTTGGTGGGGTGCTGGTGAGCCTGTGGCTGAGTGCGCCATTGCCAGGCGGGGAAGTTGGGGTGACGTTTGCCCATGATGATCAATCCTCTGTCCGTTGAAACAACATGGACAAAGTTTAGGTCGCAGGCACCTGGGACGGCGAATCAAGGCTCGCTATGGAGGCCATAGCCAGCCTTGTTTGGCTTATAGCTTCAATTGCCCGATCGCCTTGCTCAACTCCCCGGCCAAGGTCGCCAGCTGATTGCTGGTGGTGGCCGACTCCACCGTCTGCTGCACGGTGTTCTCGGTGACATCGCGAATGCTCACCACCGCGCGGTTCATCTCTTCGGCCACATGGCTCTGCTGTTCGGCGGCCACGGCAATCTGGGTGTTGCTTTCGCGCATCTGGGCCACAGCACTGGTGATTTCGGCCAGTGCGGCACCGGCATCCTGGGCTTGTTGCACACAGTCGTCAGCCTTGAACGAGCTTTCCTGCATGAAGTCCACCGCGTCGCGGGTGCCGGCTTGCAGCGCCGACACCATGCGGGTGATTTCATCGGTGGAGCTTTGCACGCGCTTGGCCAGGTTGCGTACTTCGTCGGCGACCACGGCAAAACCACGGCCCATTTCGCCGGCGCGGGCGGCTTCGATGGCGGCGTTGAGGGCGAGCAGGTTGGTCTGTTCGGCAATGCTGTGGATCACGCCGACCACACCGTTGATTTTCTGACTGTCTTCGGCGAGTTTCTGGATCATTTCAGCCGTCTGCTGCACGCCGGTGGACAGGCCGGCGATAGAGCGCTGTACCCGGGTGACCACTTCCTGGCCGCTGCCGGCGAGGGTGTCGGCGGTCTGGGACAGATCGCGGGTAGCGCCGGCATGTTGAGCGATATGGTAGACGGTGGCGGTCATCTCATTGATGGCGGTAGCCGCCTGGTCGGTTTCGCTTTGCTGGCCGAGCATGCCGTGCTGTACCTCGTTCATGCTGCTGGCCAGGCGCGCGGCGCCGTCATCGAGTTGCTGGGCGGTGCGCGCCACGGTACTCACCACGCGCTGATAGCCGGCCTGCATGGCGTTGAAGGCGCTGGCCATCTGGCCCACCTCGTCCGTGCAGGCCAGGGGCACGCGGGCCGACAGGTCGCCGGTCTTCTCCACGTGCAGCATCACGTCCTTGAGGGTGTTGAGTTGGCTGAGCAGGAAGCGGATCAACAACTGCGAGGCACCGAGCATCGCCAGCATGAGGATCAACACGGCCACGGCGTAGTTGGCGAAGCGTTCGCTGAAGACCTGACTGAGGCTGCGGCCATAGGCCAACACGGCGATCTGTTGGCCATCGGCCCGTGTGACGACGTCGGCACCGATCAGTGGGTTTTCCCCGAGCAAGGGCATGTGATTGAGTTCGACCCAACCGCTGGCGGTGCTCAAGGCGGACAGATCCTGATCAGCCAACGATGGGGTTTGGCCGCGGGCAAAGGTCAGCCAATGTTCATCTTTGGGTAATGGGGTGTTGGCCGGCCAGGCACCGAGTAATCGCGCCTGGGCCTGCGCCGAGGCCCGAGATGCATCGCTGCGGGCCTGTTGCTCGAGCTGCACGGCGTAGAGCACCAGCAGTAAGGTGGTGATGAAAGCGACCGCATTCACGGCCCAGAATTTGTACTTCAGCGAGATATTGCTAAGCCAGGCACCCATGGAAGGTTTTCTCTGATAGCGGAAACAGCATTGGCAAGGTGCCATTATTGTGCCGCTACTCAGGAAAGCGTTTTTGACATGGGTCAATGCGCCGCATCATGTGTGAGCTGGCTTGCCTGCGATGGCATCAACTCGGTACACCTGACATACCAAGGTGTCTGCATCGCAGGCAAGCCAGCTCCCACATTTAATCGGGTATGGCTTCTGAGCTCACGTCGAACCCTGCGTTGCCACCGAGGGCAAACCGAAAAACGCACGGGAGCAGGCGGTGCTGTGCTCGGCCAGGTCTTCCGGCGTTTCATTGCGATGCAGTGCCACTTCACGCAGCACTTCGGGCAAATAAGCCGGTTCATTGCGGCCATTTTTCGGTTTCGGCCGCAGGGTGCGCGGTAGCAAGTACGGCGCATCGCTTTCCAGCATCAGGCGGCCACGGGGAATTTCTTTGACCAGCGGATGCAGGTGTGTGCCACGGCGCTCGTCGCAGATCCAGCCGGTGATGCCGATATGCAAGTCGAGGTCCAGGTAGCTGAACAGCGCCTGTTGCTCGCCGGTAAAGCAATGCACCACGGCGGCGCTGAGGTGGTCGCGGTAATCCTTGAGGATCTCCAGCAGGCGCTGGTTGGCGTCACGTTCGTGCAGAAACACCGGCAGTTTCAGCTCAACCGCCAGTGCCAGGTGCTCTTCAAGGACTTTTTCCTGCTGCGGACGCGGGGAAAAGTCGCGGTTGAAGTCCAGCCCGCATTCGCCCACCGCACGCACGCGGCTTTCGTTGAGCAACCCGCGCAAACGTTGGGCGCTGTCGCCGTTCCAGTCACTGGCCGAGTGCGGGTGGATGCCGGCGGTGCTGAACAGGCGTTGGCCGCTGTCATCGAGGTTTACGCACAGTTCCAGGGCTTGCTCGCTGCCTTCGACGCTGGTACCGGTGAGCACCAATTGTTGCACGCCGGCGGCGTAGGCACGGTCGAGAACGGCCTGGTGCCTCTCGTCGAAACTGGGGTTGGTCAGGTTGACGCCGATATCAATGAGTTGCATGGTGCTAGCTCCGCCTGCGGCCGGAAAGCATATCAGAGCTGTAGATTTATAAGAAAAACTAAGAACTACAACGCGTTATAGCTGTCTTTGAACGTCGCAAGTGACATTGTGGCTGGCCCGCCGCCTGCCCCGACGCCACCGTTGCGTGCCTTGCCAGCGCTTGAAGCGCTCTGTTTCTGACCTCCAGCTTCTCGTCTTTCACGAGATGGCTGGCCAGTATTCTTTCCGGAGAGCGGATGATCCGACCCTCGGCGTTGCTTATGTTGTGCCTGACGTTACTGCTGCCCATGGCGGCGGTCGCACGTCTGGACGGGCCGCTGGAAGTGACCAAGCCCGGCAAGGTTCGTGATTTGGCGCAGATCCGTTCCAGCCGCACCCTGCGTGTGCTGGTCAACCAGAGCCGTAACAGTTCCGGTGAGGTCCAGGGCCAGGCCATCGGGGTCGAATACCATCGTCTGCGAGCCTTCGAGCAATACCTGAACGGCCATGCCCGGGATGGAGAAGCAATCAACCTCAAGATTATTCCCAAGGCCAAGGACCAATTGCTCGGCGCGTTGGCCCGTGGCGAAGGCGACTTGGTGGCGCCGGGTGAATTACTCGATGTGAAGGCCGCGCACAAAATCAGCACCAGCGACCCGATTGCCAGTGGTGTGCCGCTATGGCTGGTGGGCGTGAAGGGTGAGCGGCGGTTTACCAAGCTGGAGCAATTGTCCGGGCGCACCCTGGCGTTGACCACCGGCAGTGCGGCGGCGGACGCGATCAATCAGGTCAACCAGCAACTGGCGCTGCACAAGCGCCCGCCAGTAAAGGTGGAGTGGGTTGACCCGACGCTGGCCGTGGAGGATGTGTTGGAGATGGTCCAGGCCGGGATCTTCCACCTCACCATCGTTGAAAAACCGATTGCCGAGCGCTGGTCGAAAATCCTGCCCAAACTGCGTTTTGATCGGCAGGTGGTGATCAGCGAGCCGGGCGACGAATACTGGTTTGTGCGCCAGGATGCCTCGATGCTGCGGGCCAGTATCGATCGCTTCCTCAAGACTTACCACACGCCGTCCGACCAGGACGTGGCGTTCCAGCGGATCTATCGACGTCTCTACCAAGTGCGCAACCCGCTGGCCCGCGCCGACCGCCAGCGCCTGGAGAAACTGCGTCCGGTGCTGCAAAAGCACGCCCGTGAGCAGGGCATGGACTGGCTGAACCTGGCCGCGCTGGCGTTCAAGGAATCCGCACTCGACCCTGGCGCGCGCAACAGCGGCGGGCCGACCGGGCTGATGCAGATCACGCCATCGGCGGCGCAGCGGGTGGGGGTGAACAATATCGAGAGCCTGGACAGCAATGTGCAGGCCGGTGCGCGCTACCTGGCGATGATCCGCCGCAAGTTCTTCGCCAGCCCCAAACTCAACGAGCGCGAGCGCATGGCCTTTGTGCTGGCGGCTTATAACATGGGGCCGGAGCGGGTCCAGGGTATGCGTGCAGAAGCTCGCCGGCGGGGCTTGAACCCCAATCAGTGGTTCTTCCAGGTCGAACGTATTGCCATGGAACAGGTGGGAATGGGCGGCGTCAGCTATGTTAATAGCGTGAACAAGTATTACTTGGCGTTTGATCGGGAGCGTGAATCCCTGGAGCCGTCGGCGCCGAAAATTGCCTCACGAAAATAATCGGTTTTATCGATAAGTATTAGGCGATTTTTGCGCTTTTATCATTGTCTGATCCGATTAATATAGCGGCCAACCAACCCCTACTTTGAAAAGGATTCTCTCCATGAGCCCACTGATCACTCGCATTCTGTCCACTCGCGCCGGTTACGGCCTGACCATCCTGCGAATTTTTGTCGGCATCGTTTTCGCCGCTCACGGTTCGCAAAAGCTCTTTGGCTGGTTTGGCGGCGGCGGCTTGGCCGGTACTGCGCAATACATGGAAAGCCTCGGCCTGACCCCAGGCACGCTGATGGCGGTGTTGTCCGGCGGTACTGAGTTCTTCGCCGGCCTGGCCTTGATCATCGGCTTGCTGGCGCGCCCAGCGGCTTTGGGCCTGACCTTCCTGTCGCTGGTGGCAATCTTCTCGGTGCATATCCATAACGGCTTGTTCATGGCCAACAACGGTTATGAGTTCGCCTTGGCCTTGCTCGGTGGTGCGTTGGCGGTACTGTTCGAAGGTGCTGGCAAACTTTCGGTCGACCGCGCCATCGCCCACTGATGACCCGCGTTACCTGCTGAAAAAGCCCGCCATGAGCGGGCTTTTTCATTGCTCGGGATTCTTGACATCGCCCCACCGGCTTCTCTAGGATGCTGCTCATGCGCCGATTTAAACAGCTAATTGCGGGGCGCCACTGGGACTCAATGCAGCCCGACAGAAGCATGCACTCATCAAGAGTCAGGTTTCGAAATACCGCTAAAGCGCTGGTTCGGTGTTGCCTCTCACCTGCCCGCAGACTTTTGAGGCAGAGACACGACACGATGAATGCACCACGCCCCCTCATACGCCTGGCTCCGATCACCGCGGACCTGACTCAACGCAACCCCAAAATCCTCTTGGGTGGCAAGCATCAGCCGACCTTGCTGCGTTACCTCGACGGATGGCCGCGCCGCACCGGGCGCCCTTCAGCGTTTCTGATCCAGTTTGTGGAAGATGGCGACTCCCTGGCGCGTTTTGCCAGCAACAGCTTTGATCTTGCCGTTATCCAGGCACCCAGCGCGGGCGATGCCGAGGAGGTGATCCGCCAACTGACGCGCATCGCCCGGCAAGGGCTGATTGCGCGTCGTTGACGGCTGATCAGTGAACGACAGCCGCCGATCGACGACGCCGGTGGTAGAGGAACACTGCACAGGCGATCAGGCATAACGGCAGCGGTACTGCGCCAATCATCAGCAGCTTGAGGTTGCGTTCCGTTCGATGCACCGATGCATACGCCTGGACCTTGAGTGCCTGCAACTCCATGGGCAGCCGCAGGCGTTCCTTGTTGAGCGCCTGCAACTGGATATTGGTGTCCACTGCACGGGTGCCGAAGCCAATACTCGGTGGGTTCAGGCGTTGCCATTCTTGCTCGGTTTGCTCCAGCCGTTTTTGCAGTTCCCCGGCCTTTTGTGCATAAGCCTGTGCGGCCGCCTCGCGCAGTTGCTCCAGTGCGTGGGTGGACTGGCTGCTTGCACGGGGTTGAATGCTTGCGAGCACGTCGGGAGCCGCAAGGTTATCCAAGGTGTTCAAGACAAACATCACGTTGTTGTTGGGCGCAGAGTTGATCACAGCGTCCATCAGTAAATCGGTGTCCGCGACCACCACCACCTCGATCTGTGCGGCCTTTTGCAAGCCTGCAGGCTGCCCGTCAATGCCGTCTGGAAAGGCCGAGTAGGCGGGGCCTTCGAGGCGCGCCGCGATCACGTGGGGTTGCGTGGCAGCCGGTATCCTTTCAGCCAGTAAGTCGTCTGCAGACGTTGCTGCAAAGCGGCCTGCGTCCAGCAGGGTGGAGCGCCTGGAGCTTTGTAACAGAGGCGTGAGTGTGGTGCGGCTTTTCCTCACGCGCGACAGCGCACCGCTGCTTGATACGATGACTGTATCCAATTTCCAGGCACTCACATCGTTGGCCGCCATTGCTTGCCGTGGCAGGTTCAGCTTGGCCGGGTGCAGTACTGCTGGCGCACCTGAACCAAATGCGTGATCGACCAGCAGTTTGTCCGCCGGCATCTGTATGCCCCAAGCCGCCAGTAGCCCGTCCAGCCTTGTGTCGACGGGTTTGGCGTCTGTCTCGGCCTCGCTCACCGGGTCAATAAAGAGCATCAGTTTGCCGCCCCTCAATACAAACTGGTCAATTGCATACAGGGTTTGTTCCGGCAGGGCGCGCGGGTGCACAACCATCAGGGTTTTGATCGATTCGGGCACTGTCGGAGTGCTTGATGCCAGGCCTGTCAGATCAAAATGCTGATGCATCTGTGCCAGCAACTGTTCACCGGACGCGTTCAATGCCAACCCCGTCAATACGCCGACGGTGGGGGGCTCGGGGTGCATCAGTTGGTGGATCAGATGGCTGATTTCGTACTCAAGCAAGGGCTCGTCATCCAGGCGCAGTACATTGATACGTTGCGCGGGCTGGCCTGGGCGGGTGCCGATGAGGCCAAGAAAGCCTTGCTTGTCATCCAATCCGAACAGGCCGGCCTTGTAGGCATCCTCTGAATAAGGAGTAGGATCTATAACATGTAGGTTAATCATGGTTGCTGACGCTTTTTCGAACTCTTTGAGTAAATCTTCCACTCGTTCGCCGAAGCGGTTTATTGCCTGGCTTCTTCTGGGGTCATTACTTGAGTTGAAGTAATACAAATCCAGTGGGTGTTCCAGAGAGGCAAGCAGTTGTCGCGCAGGGGGCGATAACGTGTGGATTTTCTGCTGTGAGAAGTCCCAGCGGATATTCGGTAGTTTGCCGACCCACGCGAGATTGAATGCAAGGAAAAGCAGCAATATGACCACCAGTGTCATACCCGTACTCAGAGTAGAACGCATCGTTTGCTTTCCTTCTCAACTGGTTTTGTAGTTGAGCGTGACGGTGGATGCCGAGAGAAAGGCAAGGATCATGCTGATGTAGTACAAGCCGTCATGCAGCGTCAGTTTGCCGTTGTCGATAGCCCCGAAACGCGAAATCGGGTTAATCGATACCAGGCTGTCTACGACCCAGATCGGCGCCTGATGCTCAAGTGCGTCGAGAACCGATGAAAGTCCGCTGGCGGCCAGTAACATCACCACCGTTATCAGGAAGACAGCCAAACGTTGGTGGGTCAGGGTAGACGTAAAGCATCCGACAGAAAGATAAGCGCCGGCCAGCAACCAACTGGCTAGAAACTGTGAAGCGATAACACGGTTGTCGGCGGTGCCGAGGTAGTTGGCGAGGATTACCAGTGGGAAAGTAAGCAGCAATGCGATTGCGCACACGACCCACGCAGCCAGAAACTTTCCGATGACCCGCTCTGCGCTGGTGATAGGCAGGGTTTTCATCATGTCGCGCATGCCGGCGTGGTGTTCGTCCGACCATAATTGTGTCGACAACATGGGAATCAGCAGCAGGTAGAGCCAAGGGTGCAATTGGAAAAACACCTGCAGGTCGCCGCTTTCCTGTTCCAGCCATTTGCTTGTGTACAACCCCAAGGTGGCGCACAACACTAGAAACGCGGCAATACCGAGGTACGTGCTGGGTGTACAGGCATAACTGGCCAGTTGGCGCTTGAAAATGACAGGCAGCAGTTTCAAAGAGTGACCTCGTGGCTCAGATGCTGAACGACTTCGTTCAGGCGACCTGGCTCCAGATTCAGTGACGTTATGTTCCAGCCGCGGCTGGCGATAAGTGCGTTGATATGGGGGTAGATGGCGTGCCCGGGCATCGCCAGAACCGTTACGGTGCCGGGCGCATGCCGGTCCTCTTCTATACCTGCCACGCCGGGTAATACGGCAAGGGCGAGTAAATCCAGGGGTGTTTCTGCGGCCAGCGTGACAGCTCGGTAATGCCGGGAGTTGCGCTGCAAATCGGGCAGCGGGGTGTCTGCCACAAGGTGCCCTGCAGCGATGACCAAGGCGCGCGTGCAAAGGCTCGACAGGTTGTCGCAATGCCGGGAGGCGATCAGGACCGTCATGTCTTCGGTCAGTGACTGGATCAGGGTCTTGAACTTGAGCAGTTGATCCGTTGCCAGCCCCTCAATCGGTTCATCGAGCAGCAGCAGGCCGGGGGTGTGCAGGATCGCCTGGGCGATAGCGACTCTGCGCTTCAAACCGACGGAAAGCGTATCGATCGGTGCATCGAGTACACGTGATAATTCCAGGCGCATGGCTGCTCGATCAACCCGGCTGCGTTTTTCAGCACCGCTGAAGCCGCGTACGGCGGCAATGAAATTGAGCACGCCTTTGACCGACATCGTTTGATGGCTAAGGCCGTCCTGGAGTTGATAGCCGAGGGCTCTTCGCGCTTGCAGAGGATGAGCCTGGGTATCAAAGCCTTCGACAGTGACATGCCCGGCCGAGGGGCTGGCCAAACCGGAGATAACATTCAGCAGTGTGGTTTTGCCTGCGCCACTCTCCCCGAACAAGCCGATACATTCCTGGCGTTGAGCGCTGAACGAGAGATTAGTGATGACGTTTCTTTTACCCAAACGCTTTGTCAGGCTGCTTATCTCGAGCATTTTTTTACCGAATAAGTTTTGCGAGGCGTAAGAACTTGTACCGTCATGCACGGTAAGCGCCGAGAAAGATACGTTTAATCATTGGACTTGGGAACAAGGGGACATACTTCTCAGATAATTCCTACGCCGAATCGGATAACTTGCTGAAACAATTGCGTTGTTCCGAGGTTAGTTAATGGCCGGGTATTTATCTGGCGCTTATATAAGGTTTACTCTTTCGCAATAAGGCCTGAATATCATGATGCTTCTTCGCACGCTTGTTCTTGAACGCAGCGGTCAGGACACGCCGGTCAACGGTGCACTGCTTTGTGGGTTTGCCGTTGCACAGACCGATTCCAATTTTTTGGTCTATAGCCTGGATGAAGAGACCGAACCTGGTAACTCCAGGGTCTACATCGCGGCGCTACGCAAGAAACTCGACCGGTACTTCCTCGGCGGGGTCGAGTCCAAGGAAGACCTGCAAGTTGCCATGCAAGTGTTCAAGCAAATCCTGATGGTGGCCGCCGCTTCCGGGACTAAGAACGGCACCGTTATCGAATCCTCGGTGCCTTTTCATTTCATTGATTTGAAAGGCTGCAAGTTACCGCCCGCCAGGCCTGAGGACCATCACTCGATGATCATCAAGAAGGCATTGGTCATGAAGGTCATTACCCTGGGCATGTCGGCACCCGTACTGCCGGCCATCGAAAGTGCTTCGTTGATCGTGCCTTCGATTCGCTTCTCGTCGCAGATGATTTCGCCGCCCAGGGCCACGAACCCAGCCAGGCCCGTCGAGCCGCCAGTTTCAGAGCCGGCCCAGGCTCAGCCATTGGAGGCTCCCGCCGCGATAGCCCCTGCGCCAGAACCTGAACCAGAGCCAGAACCAGAACCAGAACCAGAACCAGAACCAGAACCAGAACCCGCGCCAGAGCCAGTGCCAGTGCCCGTCGAGCTCAGCGCGCCACCTGTTCAGGTCGAGCAAGCAGCGCCTGCACCGCGCCCACCTGCGCCGAAGATGGAACATGCCTCGTTGGTTGAGGTAGACAGCACGTTGTCCAGCCTGGCAAAGGTCGCCCAAGAGCTGTCGCAACAGCAACTTGCGGTGAACGAGCGCGAGGAAATGCTGACGCAGTGGCAGGCACGACTCGAGCAGGAACAGGGTGAGCTGGACGAAAGGAGCCAGGAGTTGCAGCAACAAGCAACGCAGTTGCAGGCGCGAAACCTTGAGGTTGGCCAGAAGGCTGAGAAGTTGACGCTGGCGCTGTCGCAGGTGGCGGGAATACGCCAGCGCCTGCAGAGTGTACTCCTGGAGCTTGATCAAACCCTGGACGGCCAGGCTTGAAGCTGATGTGTTCTACGGTCTGGCTACTTTTCAGGGTTCATTTATCATCAACCCCAGCCGGCCGGCGCCAGAGCATGACGCCTTGGCGTATCGGCACCATTGGACACTGTCTGGGGATGCACGCGTTTGAGTACCAAGCTGATAACCAAAGAAGGTCATGAGGCGCTGAAAAAAGAGCTGGATTACCTGTGGCGTGAAAAGCGTCCAGATACCACCCGCAAGGTGACTTGGGCGGCGTCCCTCGGTGATCGCAGCGAGAACGCGGACTATCAATACAACAAGAAACTGCTGCGTGAGATTGATCGGCGTGTGCGTTACCTGCGCAAGCGCCTGGAAGACATGCGGGTGGTGGAGTACATGCCCGAGCAGGAGGGCAAGGTGTTTTTCGGCGCCTGGGTCGATATCGAAAATGAGCAGGGCGAGACCAAGCGGTTTCGGATCGTCGGCTATGACGAAATTTATGAGCGCATGGATTACATCTCCATCGACTCCCCGATGGCCCGGGCGTTGCTGCGCAAGGAAGTCGACGATGAAGCCATGGTGCAGACGCCAACCGGCGAGGTGTGCTGGTGGATTACGGGTATCGAGTATGTGAAGTAAACGCTGGCCGGCACGCCGTCGGGCGTGCTGGCCAGCGCTGGTTTTCAACCTTCGCGTAACACCGTCAATGGGCTGGCATTCAACGCGCGACGCGTACCGAATACACCAGCGCCGCCGATCAGCACGGCACCGATCACTGGCAGCAATAGCAACCACGCGTGCGGATGCCACGCCAGGTCAAAGGCGTAACGGTACAGCACCCAGGTCACCAGCTCGGTGCCCAGGGCTGCCAGCAAGCCGCTTACCGCACCCAGCAAGCCGAACTCGATCCGTCGCGCCTTGACCAGCAACTTGCGCTCGGCCCCCAGCGCCCGCAACAGCGCGCCTTGGCGAATCCGCTCATCCAGAGTCGCCTGCAGGCCCGAAAACAGCACGGCCATACCCGCCGCCAGCACAAACAGCAACACGTACTCCACCGCCAGGGTCACTTGGGCGAGGATGCTGCGCAACTGCTCCAGCAAGGCTTCGACCTGCAGGATAGTGACGGCCGGGAAGGCCCGGGACAGGTCGACGATCTGCTGGTCATGCCCCGGCGCCAGATAGAAGCTGGTCAGGTAAGTGGCGGGCAGGTCCTTCAAGGTGCCCGGCTGGAAAATCATGAAAAAGTTGGGCTGGAAGTTGTCCCAGTTGATGGTCCGCAGGCTCGTCACCCGTGCTTCGCGGTTCTCGCCACCGACGGTGAACACCAGGTGATCATCGAGCTTCAGCTTGAGGCTTTCAGCGACCTTGGCTTCTACCGAAACCTCTGGGATGCCATCGCCCGGTTGCTGTGACCACCAAGTGCCTGCGGTGAGGAGGTTGCCCGGTGGCAGGTCGGCTGCCCAGGTCAGGCTCAGGTCGCGCTGCACAGCGCGGTCACCGCTGGAGTCTTTGCTGACAATCTCCTGCACTGGCGCGCCATTGATGCTGATCAAGCGGCCCGGCACCACCGGGTACAGCGGCGCCGCTTGTGCTTGCAACTCCAGCAGGCGGGCGCCAAAGGCGTCTTTATCGGCCGGCAGGATGTTCAAGGCGAAATAGTTGGGGGCGTCCTTGGGTAGCTGGTTTTGCCAGGTGTCGAGCAATTCGCCGCGCAGCAGGGCGATCAAGCCCATGGACAACAGGATCAAGCCAAATGCCAGGGACTGGCCGGCTGCGGCCAAGGGATGGCGCAGCAACTGGCCCAAACCCAGGCGCCAGGGCAGCGAGGCGCGAGCCAGTAGCCGGCGCAGGCTTTGCAGTAACAACAACAGCAGGCCGCCAAGGATCAGCGCGGCCATCACGCCACCGCCGAGTAATGCGAAGGTCAGCACCAGATCGAGGCTCAGGCGCCACATGATCAGGCCGAGGGCGAACAGCGCAGCGCCATACACCATCCAGGTGCTGGAAGGGATCGGCAGCATGTCACGTCGCAATACCCGCAGCGGCGGCACCCGGCCCAACGCTGCCAGGGGCGGCAATGCGAAGCCGGCGAGGGCGACCAGCCCGGTGCCGATGCCCGCCACTGCTGGCAGCAGCCCGCCGGGCGGCACGTCGGCCGGCAGCAAGTCATGCAGGAAATAGAACAGGCCAAATTGCGCCAACCAGCCGAGCACGGCGCCGGTGAGGCTGGCCAACAGGCCCAGTACGCTCAGTTGCAGGCTGAACAGCAGCATTGTTTCGTGGCGTGATAAACCCAGGCAACGCAGCAGCGCGCTGGCGTCGAAACGGCGGCTGGCGAAGCGGTTGGCCGACAGCGCCACGGCCACGCCGGCCAGCAGCACTGCCACCAGGCTGGCCATGTTCAGGTAACGCTCGGCCTTGCCCAGGGCTCCGCCGATCTGCTGGTTGCCGTCACGCGAATCCTGCAAGCGCTGGTTGGCGGCAAGGCCCGGCTTGACCAGGTCGCGATAGGTTTGCAGTGCCGTGCTGCCCTGGGGCGCACGCCACAGTTCGCGGTAGCTCACGCGGCTGCCGGGTTGTACCACGCCGGTGGCGTCCAGGTCGGCAAGGTTGATCATCACCCGCGGCGTGAGGCTGTAGAAGTTACCGGCGCGGTCGGGCTCGTAGGTCAGTATGTGCGTCAGCCGCAGGGTTTTCATGCCCACGTCGATGCTGTCGCCGACTTTGAGGTCCAGCGCCGTCAGCAGCCGTGCTTCCACCCAGGCTTCGCCGGGTTTTGGGCCGCCTCCTGCAGTTTCTGCGCCGAACGGCTGCGTGGCGCTTTTGAGTTCGCCGCGCAACGGGTACTGCTCGTTGACCGCCTTGATGCTGGAGAGCTGGATGCCATTATCGGTCGCGATAACGCTGGAGAACTCAACAATGCGCGCGTGATCCAGGCCCAGTTCGGTGCCTGACCTGATTTGCTCGAAGCGGGCCGGCGAGCTGCCTTCGAGCACCAGGTCGGCACCGAGGAATTCGGTGGCACGCAACAGCATGGCGCCGTTCAGGCGTGCACCGAAGTAGCCAATGGCGGTGCTGGCCGTGACCGCCACCAGCAGGGCGAAAAACAACACGCGCAACTCACCGGCGCGGGCGTCGCGCAGTAATTGGCGCATGGCAAGGCTGAACAGGCGCAACAGCGGCAAACGTGCCATCAAGGCTCCAGGGGCGCGACCATCAGGCCGGCTTCAAGGCGGATCAGGCGCCGGCAACGGTGGGCCAGGCGCTCGTCGTGGGTGACCAGCACCAGGGTCGTGCCGCTTTCTTTGTTGAGTTCGAACAGCAGGTCGCTGATGCGCTCGCCGGTGTGGCTGTCGAGGTTGCCGGTGGGTTCATCGGCAAACAGCACATCCGGTTCGGCGGCGAAGGCCCTGGCGATAGCGACGCGCTGCTGCTCGCCACCGGAAAGCTGGCGCGGCGAGTGGGTCAGGCGTTGGCCCAGGCCCACACGCTCCAGCAGGTGGGTGGCGCGCTCGCGGGCGTCCTTGCGGCCGTCCAGCTCCAGCGGCAGCATGACGTTTTCCAGCGCATTGAGGCTGTCGAGCAGTTGGAATGACTGGAAGACAAAACCCACGTGCTCGGCGCGTATGCGTGCGCGCTGGTCTTCGTCGAGGGTGCTCAAGGCTTGCCCGGCCAGCGTGACTTCACCGCTGCTGGGCAGATCGAGGCCGGCCAGCAGGCCGAGGAGGGTGGATTTGCCGGAACCGGAGCTGCCGACGATAGCCAGGCTATCGCCCTTGTTCAGTTCCAGGCTCAGTTCGTGCAGGATAGTCAGTTCACCTTCCGCGCTGGGAACCACTTTGCTAAGGTTTCGCGCGGTGAGAATGCTTGCGCCCATGGAGAATCCGATGCGAATGTGGTTTTTGAGTGCTGGCCTGGCCTTGATGTGCATGGCCCAGAACGCAGCGGCGGGTACAGTCCTGATCGTTGGCGATAGTATCAGTGCCGGTTTCGGGCTGGATACCAGCAAAGGGTGGGTAGCGTTGCTGGGACAACGGCTCAAGAG
Organism: Pseudomonas sp. PA-6-3C; assembly: GCF_021605825.1. Taxonomy (NCBI): domain Bacteria; kingdom Pseudomonadati; phylum Pseudomonadota; class Gammaproteobacteria; order Pseudomonadales; family Pseudomonadaceae; genus Pseudomonas; species Pseudomonas sp. PA-6-3C. The sequence continues at coordinate 59,869 of NZ_WKDV01000011.1, read as the reverse complement.
CGAAGGTTTCGACGATACAGTGGTCAACGCCTCCATCAGCGGCGACACCAGTGCCGGAGGCCTGGCGCGGCTGCCGGCGGCGCTTGCAGAGCATAAACCGGATGTGGTGATTCTCGAGTTGGGCGGCAATGATGGCCTGCGTGGGCAGCCGCCAGCGCAATTGAAACAAAATCTTGCGTCGATGATTGACCAGTCCAAGGCCAAGGGCGCCAAGGTGCTGCTGCTGGGGATGCAGTTGCCCCCAAATTATGGCCCTAAATACACCACGGCATTTGCCGAGGTCTACGGTACCTTGGCCAAGGAAAAAAGCATCCCGCTGGTGCCGTTTTTCCTTGAGGGCGTGGGCGGCCATCCCGAGTTGATGCAGGCCGATCAGCTTCACCCGGCAGTCGGCGCACAGGGCAAGTTGCTGGAAAATGTCTGGCCGACGCTAAAACCGCTGCTATGACGCTTTTCTACCGGCAGGCTTTCGGCTAAGGTGGCGCCCCCCCCGATCTGGAGCCCCCGATGTCGCGCCCTGCCTGGTCCCTGTTCAACTACCAACTGATCGAGCCTGACGAGCAGCTGGATCTGTTCGCCTGCCAGGAAGTCCGGGTGCATCTGGTTGCGCGTCAATTGGAGCTGGGTGGCTCGATCGACCGCACGCTGTGCGGCACTTTGTTGCCGGCGCAACCACGCTGGTCATCGGTGGACCGTGCGATTTTTCAGGACCAGCGCCTGTGCCCGCTGTGCCGGGCAATTCTCGAATCGCAAAAGCGTGGCACGCCGCTGATCTGGCCAGAGCTGCGCTTCGAGTAGCAGCGGGGCAGGTTGATGCCTGGATCGCGCTTCACGTATACAATCAGTGTTTTCCTACCCGTCGTTCTGCGAAGGATTTTCCGGATGTTGTCGCGCCTTTCCGTCGTTACCTGCTGCCTGTCTCTTGCTGCCTTGTGTGCAGCCGGTTCGGCGTCAGCCTTGCAGTTGCCCTTGCCCCCGCCGGGTGAAGACATCGTCGGTCAGGTCCAGGTGATCAAGGCCAAGTACGAAGACACCTTTGCCGACCTGGGCACCACCTATGACCTGGGCTATTCGGAAATGGTCGCGGCCAACCCGGGTGTGGATGCCTGGTTGCCCGGCGCGGGCACCGAGATTGTGCTGCCCACGCGGTTTATTCTGCCGCCCGGCCCGCGCGAAGGCATCGTGATCAACCTGGCGGAATACCGGCTCTATTACTATCCCAAGGGCCAGAACGTGGTGTACACCTTCCCGTTGGGCATTGGCCGTGAGGGCTGGGGTTCGCCGGTCGCGCACACCACCATCACCGGCAAAATCCCCAACCCGACCTGGACCCCGCCCGCCTCGATCAAGGCCGAGCACGCCGCCAATGGCGACCCGCTGCCCAATGTGGTGCCGGCCGGGCCGGATAACCCACTGGGGCCGTTCAAGTTCACCTTGGGCACGCCGGGTTACCTGATCCATGGTTCGAACATGAAATTTGGTATCGGCACGCGTACAAGCCACGGTTGCTTCCGCATGTTCAACAACAACGTGCTGGAGATGGCCGACATGGTGCCGGTCGGCACCTCGGTGCGCATCATCAACGATGCGTACAAGTTCGGCAGCAGTGGCGGCAAGGTCTACCTTGAAGCGCATACGCCGCTGAACGACGATGGCACGCCTTCGGTGGTCGACAAGCACACCGCGGTCATCAATGCCCTGCTCAAGCGCGAAGACCTGGCCAACAATTTGCGCGTCAATTGGGATCAGGTGCGTGATGTGGTGGCCGCCGAAGATGGCCTGCCCACCGAGATTGGGGTACCGGGTGCCAACACGCCGGTGGTGTCCAGCACGCCAATCGATCTGCAGCAATAAGCCTGTTCGATCAAAAGCCCGCCAAGGCCTTGCGCTATGGCGGGCTTTTGATTGCGCTGGATTCAGGGCTGAATTGCAGGCAATAAAAAAGCCGATCCAAGAATGGATCGGCTTGATAACAACCCCGAGGGATTATTACTTGCGGCTTGCTTTTTCAAGCATGCGCAGAGCGCGCTCGTTAGCTTCGTCAGCAGTCTGTTGTGCTTTTTGAGCAGCAGCCAGAGCTTCATCAGCTTTACGGTAGGCTTCGTCTGCACGAGCCTGGGAGCGAGCTGCTGCGTCTTCAGTTGCAGTCAGACGAGCTTCGGTTTCTTTGGAGACGCTGCTGCAACCGGTAGCCAGAACTGCGGCCAGAGCCAGAGCAGAGAATTTCAGAACGTTGTTCATCGTGTTCCCCTTCAAGGACTTTCTATTAAATGGCTACTTTCTCAGGGTGAGCTGATAGCCGGCGTACATACTACTCATTACTTGTAGTAAGTAAACTGACGTAGCGCAAGAAGCAAAAAAAATTCTTGTGCCGTATCTATTTTGGCTAATCTTTTGGAGGTTTGTATAAAAACTGCTCAAAAATTTTCATTTCGTCGGGAACTGGATCCAAGCTGAGAGGTCCGGCCAGCCTGTGTCAGGCTGGGTAAGCAGGTGTAAATTTATATATCTACGATGACACTTTTTTTCAGTTGGCCTTTGCCTGGCCCGGCATCTTTTGCGCATGTAGGCGCATCTAGAGGTGACTTTAAGAGCGGCAGTTCGTCTCAAGCTTCAACTGCCGGCAATGTTCAGGCTATCGATCATCGATTGATCGAAGCCCTTTCTGTAACCGCCAGCGGCAAGGGATGACGAGTGCGCCTTGAGCTATTGCAGCATTGGTGCCTACTATTCTCTACGTGCTGGTTGTGAGCGCTATAGGTTTTCTCGTTGTCGAAACCGGCACGGGGTGGCGTAGATGTTCCTTCGCCGGAAAAACATCGGTAAGGTAGGGGTCGAAATCCAAGACCCGCGAGGAGTAGTGATGAGCGAGGCGTTGTCCATCCACCATGACCAGGCTGGTCATCAGTTCGAGACCAATGTGGACGGTCATCGTGCCTATCTGACCTATATGGACCTGGGCAAACAGACCCTGGACATCTATCGCACCTTCGTGCCCAACGCATTGCGCGGGCGCGGCATTGCTGCTGCGTTGACCGAGGAAGCGTTGAAGTTCGCCGAAGAGGCCGGGTACACCGTGATCCCTTCGTGCTCTTACGTAGAGCGCTACATGGAGCGCCATCAGCGCCATGCCGCGAAGCTCTGAATATTGAGTGAGGCGGGGCGCGGAGCGTCCATGGCTGCATTCCCACGCAGAGCGTGGGAACGATCAATCAGATGCCGCACACAAAAACGCCGGGCTAAGCCCGGCGTTTTTGTGTGCGCAGTGTAAGGTCAGGTGCGTTTGCGCTTGGGCAACACGTCCTTGAGCTTGGCATGCATGCTGCGCAGGGTGGTCTCGGTGGCTGACCAGTCGATGCAGGCATCGGTGATCGACACGCCGTACTGCAAGTCGGCCAGGTCTTTTGGAATCGACTGGCAGCCCCAGTTCAAGTGGCTTTCGACCATCAAGCCGATAATCGACTGGTTGCCTTCAAGAATCTGGTTGGCGACGTTTTCCATCACCAGCGGTTGCAGGGCCGGGTCCTTGTTGGAGTTGGCGTGGCTGCAGTCGACCATGATGTTCGGCTTGATCCTGGCCTTGTTCAGCGCCTGTTCGCACAGCGCCACGCTGACCGAATCATAGTTGGGCTTGCCGTTGCCGCCGCGCAGTACCACGTGGCCATAGGCGTTGCCCTTGGTGGTGACGATGGACACGCCACCTTCCTGGTTGATACCCAGGAAACGGTGCGGGCTGGACACCGATTGCAGGGCGTTGATCGCAACCGTCAGGCCGCCATCGGTGCCGTTCTTGAAGCCCACGGCCGAGGACAGGCCGGACGCCATTTCGCGGTGGGTCTGGGACTCGGTGGTGCGTGCGCCGATGGCCGACCAGCTGATCAGGTCCTGCAGGTACTGCGGGGAGATCGGGTCCAGCGCTTCGGTCGCGGTCGGCAGGCCCATTTCGGCCAGGTCCAGCAGCAATTGGCGACCGATATGCAAACCATCCTGAATCTTGAACGAGTCGTCCAGGTACGGGTCGTTGATCAAACCTTTCCAGCCGACGGTGGTGCGTGGTTTCTCGAAATAGACGCGCATCACCAGATACAAGGTGTCGGACACTTCAGCCGCCAGCACTTTAAGGCGCTCGGCGTATTCGTGGGCAGCCTTGAGGTCGTGGATCGAGCACGGGCCGATCACTACAAAAAGGCGGTGGTCGGTGCCATCGAGAATGTCACGAATGACTTCGCGGCCCTTGGTCACGGTCTGCAGGGCAGCATCGCTCAAAGGGATTTCGCGCTTGAGCTGATCAGGGGTGATCAGGGTCTCGTTGGATTCGACGTTAAGGTCATTGATCGGTAAATCAGCCATCGTGTTACTCGCCAGGGTCACGGGTGCCGGCCGCCTGCTATCCCCGTGCGGCGGGCACAGCATGATTTGAATGCAGGGGGGAGGAACCTTAGCGCGTAACACGGGGCCGCGACAATGGGCAAAGCCGGCTTTAATCCAGCACCGGCGCCACAAAGGTGTCGTGGGCGAACTCACTGGCATGGCGTGAAACCCACTCACGGGCCATGGTCTCGAGCTGGGCAGGGGTTGGCTCGGCGTCTTCGTGCAGGCGGCAGTAGCGTTCGATCTGGCACACTTGCTCGCCCATGCGCGCACCGAACAAGGCATGTTCATCGGTAAAGGAAATGCCGATACGGTAGCCATTATCGACTTTGCGACACCAGGCCACATAGCCCGGATAACGGGCGCTGGCGCCCAGTGACGGGATGCGCAGATCAACCGCCGTGCCCTGGCGCCAGGCACGCGGGCAATTGCAGGCGACGCCGCCCAGGCCGATAGTGTGCAGGCGTTGGCGGGGAATAGCTGGGGCGGGACGTTGGATTAACTCGACAGCGACATCATCAGGGTGAGGTAAAAAACGACCCATGTACACGGACTCCGAGCACCGTCCAATTGACGGCAGTGGCAGCAGTATAGTGAAGGAACTGGAATTGACCGACCTGGATATTGACCAGCAATTGCTGGGATTGCCAGGTATTTCGCTGCTGGTGTTTACCAGCGTGGGCTGTTCCAGTTGCCGTTGGGCACGCCAGCAACTGCCCGGCTGGACGTTGCCGGTCGAGCGCGTGTGCTGGGTGGATGCCGGGCACAACGGCGGGGCGGTTGAGCGCTACCAGATCTTTCATTTGCCCGCGTTGTTCCTCGTGTGCGAGGGTCAATTCCTTGGGCAATTACAGGCGCGTCTTACCCGGCCCGACCTTGCGGACGCGATTAATCAAGCACTTACCCGTACTCCAGAGGATCTGCCATGACAGCACAGTCGCCCCGCATCGGCATTATCGGCACCGGCGCCATCGGTGGTTTTTACGGCCTGATGCTGGCGCGTGCCGGGTTCGATGTGCACTTTCTGTTGCGCAGTGAATATGCGGCGGTCGCCGAGCATGGCCTGCACCTCAACAGTACTGTGCACGGCAAGTTGCACCTGCACCCTGTGCAGGCCTATGCCCAGGCTGCCGATATGCCGGCGTGCGACTGGCTGCTGGTCGGCACCAAATCCACCGGCAACGTGGAGCTGGCCCCAACCCTTGCCCAGGTCGCCGCACCGGGCGCCAAGGTAGTGCTCCTGCAAAACGGCCTCGATGTTGAAGACAGCCTGCGCGAACACCTGCCATCGTCGCTGCACCTGTTGGGCGGCTTGTGTTACATCGGCGTGCATCGTTCCGGGCCGGGTGTCGTCGAGCATCAGGCGTTGGGCCGGGTGAATCTTGGCTATCACAGTGGCACGGCGGCCAACGATGAGGCGCAGCAGAAGGCCATTGTCGAGGAGGGCGCCGCGCTGTTTCACCAGGCCGGCATCGAGTCCCAGGCCATGGCCAATGTGCACCAGGCGCGGTGGCATAAATTGGTCTGGAATGTGCCGTTCAATGGCCTCTCGGTATTGCTGGGCACCGGCACCAGCGCGATGATGGCCGATGAGTCCAGCCGCGAACTGATCCAGGCCCTGATGACTGAAGTGGTGAAGGGCGCCCACGCCTGTGGCCATGAAATTCCCGGCAGTTACGTCGAGCAAATGCTCACCATGACCGACACCATGGCTGACTACCTGCCCAGCATGTACCACGACCACGTGCACAAACGCCCGCTGGAACTGGCGGCGATCTACGCCCGGCCATTGGCCGCTGCCAAAGCGGCGGGCTGTGAATTGCCATGCATGCAGGCGCTCTACCAGGCCTTGAGTTTTATTGATCGGCGCAATCGCTGAATTGGGGAGAAACACTATGGCGAAAGGATTGGGCGACAAACTGGTGCTGGCGATTTCGTCGCGGGCACTGTTCGACCTGAGCGACAGCCACAAGATCTACCTGAACGAAGGGGTGGAGGCGTATCGCAAATACCAGATCGAACACGAGGAAGAAACCCTCGAACCCGGCGACGCCTTCCCGCTGGTCAAAAAGCTCCTTAGCCTTAACGCCAGCCTCGGGCGTGCCCGCGTCGAAGTGGTGCTGGTGTCACGCAACAGCGCCGACACCGGTTTGCGCGTGTTCAATTCGATCCAGCATTACGGCCTGGATATTTCCCGCGCCGCTTTCGTAGGAGGGCGTAGTCCATATCCTTATTTGGCCGCGTTTGGTTGCCATTTGTTTTTGTCGACCCATGCTGAAGATGTGCGCAGCGCCCTGGATGCTGGTTTCGCTGCGGCGACGATTCTGTCCGGCGGCGCGCGCCGGGCATCGAGTGAAGAACTGCGCATTGCATTCGACGGCGATGCGGTGCTGTTTTCCGATGAGTCGGAGCGCGTGTATCAGGTCGGTGGGATAGAGGCGTTTCATGCCAGCGAGCGCGAGTCGGCACGCGAGCCTTTGCACGGCGGTCCGTTCAAGGGCTTCCTGGCGGCGCTCAACCTGTTGCAGCGCGAGTTCGCGGACGACGCCTGCCCGATCCGCACCGCCCTGGTCACCGCGCGTTCGGCGCCGTCCCATGAGCGGGTGATTCGCACCTTGCGCGAATGGGACATCCGCCTGGATGAGTCACTGTTCCTTGGCGGCCTGGAGAAATCCGCGTTTTTGGAGGCGTTCGCCGCCGATGTGTTTTTCGACGACCAGGCCGGTCATTGTGAGAAAGCCAGGGAGGTGGTAACCACCGGGCATGTGCCCCATGGCATCAGCAATGAGTTGAAAATCCAGACCGAGAGCTAGCTGCTAAGCTCAATCAATCCCCGCCATCCTGGCAGTCCAGGAGGTTCTATGATTCGTTCGATGTTGTATGCCACGGACCTCGGTCTGTATGCGCCGTATGTCATGCAACATGCGCTGGCGCTGGCCCGGACGTTCAAGGCGGATTTGTATGTGATTCATGTGGTCGAGCCGATCGGGTTGTTCGCCGAATCGGTGTTGCAAAGCTACCTTGATGAGAAGGCCCTGAGTGAATGGCAGAGCCAGGGCCTGAACACGGTGATGGCGACCATTGAGCAACGGGTGCTCGACAGTTTTCGCGAGGAGTTGGGGGAGGGCGAGCAAGACCTGCAGTTGATTCGCTCGGTGCGCGTGATCCAGGGGGACCCGTGCGAGGTGATTCTCGACCAACTGCGTAAACTTTCCGTTGACCTGTTGATCGTAGGTAGTCATAGCCACACAACCGCGACCGCCACACCGCTTGGGCGCACGGCGGCGCGGGTACTGCAACTGGCCACAGTGCCGGTTTACATGGTGCCGTCGCTGCAGCGTCGACGCACTGATGACACGTGATGGGTAAAAACGATAAAAAGTTCTAGATTTATCTGTCTGACCTTTAATATAGTTATATACCGTCGCTGATACCCGTGGCGTCTATCCGCTTTGAGGGACATATATGAAGCTTCAACAACTGCGCTACATCTGGGAAGTGGCGCACCACGACCTCAACGTTTCCGCTACCGCTCAAAGCCTTTACACCTCGCAACCCGGTATCAGCAAGCAGATCCGCCTGCTCGAAGACGAGCTGGGCGTCGAAGTATTCGCGCGCAGCGGCAAACACCTGACCCGTGTGACCCCGGCCGGTGAGCGCATTATCACCACCGCCGGCGAGATCCTGCGCAAAGTCGAAAGCATCAAGCAGATCGCCCAGGAATTCTCCAACGAGAAGAAAGGCACCCTGTCGATCGCCACCACCCACACCCAGGCGCGTTATGCCTTGCCGCCGGTGATCCGCGATTTCATCAAGCAATACCCCGATGTGGCCCTGCACATGCACCAGGGTTCGCCGATGCAGATCGCCGAGATGGCCGCTGACGGCACCGTCGATTTTGCCATCGCCACCGAAGCCCTTGAGCTGTTCGGCGACCTGGTGATGATGCCGTGCTACCGCTGGAACCGTTGCGTGGTCGTGCCCCAGGGCCACCCGTTGGCCAAGCTGCCGAAGCTGACCCTCGAAGCCCTGGCTGAATACCCGATCGTCACTTATGTGTTCGGCTTTACCGGCCGCTCCAAGCTCGATGAAGCCTTCAGCCATCGCGGCCTCACGCCGAAAGTGGTGTTCACCGCCGCTGACGCCGACGTGATCAAGACCTACGTGCGCCTGGGCCTGGGTGTGGGTATCGTCGCCAAAATGGCGGTCGACACCAACCTCGATAAAGACCTGGTCGTGCTCGACGCCAGCGAATTGTTCGAGTCCAGCGTGACCAAGATCGGCTTCCGCCGTGGCACCTTCCTGCGTGGTTTCATGTGCGACTTCATCGAGAAGTTTGCACCGCACCTGACCCGTGAAGTCATGGCCAAGGCGATCCAGTGCCATAACAAGCAGGAACTGGAAGAGCTGTTTGACGGCGTTGAATTGCCCGTCCACTGATATTGATTATTGCAGGTGTGGCGAGGGAGCTTGCTCCCGCTGGGCTGCGAAGCGGCCCCAAAAAGCTTGCGGGCGCTGCGCACCCGAGCGGGAGCAAGCTCCCTCGCCACGGTAAGCCCCTGTGCTTAGAGTGGTTTACTTGGCCTCGGTAACCGTGAAGTGTTGCCGGGCGCCCGCCACCAGAATCTCCACCTCATCACCCTCGAACTTGCCCAGCAGGCTTTTGCCCAGGGGCGAGCGCGGGGTGATGACGGTCACCGGCTGGCCCACCACATCGACTTTCAAGCCTGCCGCATCCGGCGCCAGGAACAGCCACTGCTGGCGGCTGTTCTCGTCCTCCAGGCCTAGTAGCGTGCCGACCTCAATCCCGCGTTGATCATCGTAGGCGCGTAGTTGCAGGTTCTGGCACAACGCCAGCGCTTGCTTGATCTCTTCGACGCGTTTGGCTTGCCCGGCCGCGAGGTAGGAAGCTTCCAGCCCCAAGGTGTCGTACTTGTTCTCCGCGATGTTTTCTTCGTGGGTCGCGGTTTCGTAGGCGGTCTGTGCGGCACGCTGAGCGATGTCGAGGTCGACGCTGAGTTTTTCCAGGATCAACTGGTGAACGGCATGTTTATTCATGGGTGTGCTGGGTCATTCGCAAAATTGCAGGACATTCGCCTTGCTCTTTTCATTGGGCGCGTTCTGGTCTTGTTGCAGCCAGAACTGGCATTTGGGGTTAGACAGGTTGCGCGCATTGTTGCGCGCCTGGTCCAGGGTTTGTTGTTGTTCCTGCTTGCGCAGGTTCTCGGTGTATTGCTCGAACATACGGTTCGGCGGCTCCGGCGCCACAGCGGCCGGTTTGCCCATCTGTTGAACGGCTTGTTGAACCGCTTGAGCCACGGGTGCGAGGCTTTGCGGGAACAGGTAGCGCGAGACCAGCCAGGCGGTCAGCACAATGGCGATAAACCCCAGCCACAGGCCAAAGGCCACGGCAGCACTGAGCTTGAACAGCGACAACGGACGTTCAGACATGTTGGCCTCCTGGCAGGCATTGACGGCGTGGCGGCGATTGTCGCACAGCCACTGTGCAGAATAATCGCGATCAAGCCTTCTGCATCGGCGCATTTATGCGGACAATCGAGCCTTTGAATGTTGGAGCCCGGAATGAAAGCCCGCTGGGATATTTTTTGCAGCGTCGTCGACAACTACGGCGACATCGGCGTGACCTGGCGCCTGGCCCGGCAGTTGGTGGTTGAGCATGCGTGCGAAGTGCGCTTATGGGTCGACGACCTGCGCGCCTTCGAACGCATGTGCCCCGAAATCGAGGTGCAGCGCGATCAGCAATGGCAGGAAGGCGTTGAAGTGCGTCACTGGTCGGCCGACTGGCCGCAGACGCCACCCGCCGACGTTGTGATCGCCGCCTTCGCTTGCCAGTTGCCGCCCGATTATATGGAGGCCATGGCCGCGCGCGAACGCACGCCGTTGTGGATGAACCTGGATTACCTCAGCGCCGAAGACTGGGTGGTGGGTTGCCACCGCCTGCCGTCGGTGAAGTTCAAGGGCGTGCAAAAGTACTTCTTCTTTCCGGGGTTTCGTCCGGGCACGGGCGGGCTTTTGCGTGAAGGCGGGTTGTTGGAGCAGCGTCAGGCATTTCAGCATGACGGCGCAGCGCGACAACAATTCCTGCAGTCGATAGGCGTCGTTCCGGCAGCCGGTGCGCGGCTGATGTCGTTGTTTGCCTATGAAAATGCCGGGCTCGCCAGCTGGCTGGACGTGTTGGCGACGGATGGGCATGCCACTCATCTGTTGGTGCCGGAAGGCCGCATCCTCGGCGACGTGCAGCGCTGGCTCGATGTCGAGGCGCTGGCGGTGGGCGATGTGCATCAACGCGATGCGCTGACCGTGCAGGTGCTGCCGTTCGTGCGCCAGGAACAATATGACCGCCTGCTGTGGTGCTGCGACTTCAACGCCGTGCGCGGCGAAGACTCGTTCGTGCGTGCCCAATGGGCGGGGCGGCCGTTGCTGTGGCACATCTACCGCCAGGACGAAGACATCCACCTGGACAAGCTCGACGCCTTTCTGGCGCTGTACACCGCCGCGTTGTCGCCCGCCGCCAAGGTCGCTGTGGTGACCCTGTGGCAAGCCTGGAACGCTGATGGCGATATGGCACAAGCGTGGAAAATGCTCATGGAACACTGGCCGGAGGTACACCTGCACGCGCAAACCTGGTGTCTGGAACAAGGCTTGCAGGCCGATCTTGCGACGGCGCTGGTACAGTTTTATGAAAGTTGGATATGATACGCCACCTTGAATTTTGTAAATCCCATCCAAATTTCGGATATATGCAATGAAAACTGGTAAAGAACTGAAACCCGGTACAGTGATCCGTCTCGAAAACGACCCTTGGCTGGTTCAGAAAGCTGAGTTCACCAAGTCTGGTCGTAACAGCGCAATCATGAAGACCAAGCTGAAGAACCTGCTGACCGGTTACAAGACCGAGATCGTCTACAGCGCCGATGACAAACTGGACGACGTGATCCTCGACCGCAAAGAAGCGACCCTGTCCTTCATCAGCGGCGACACCTACACGTTCATGGACACCACCGACTACACCATGTACGAGCTGAACGCTGAAGATATCGAAGCCGTTCTGCCGTTCGTGGAAGAAGGCATGGAAGACGTCTGCGAAGCGATCTTCTTCGAAGACCGTCTGGTTTCCGTAGAGCTGCCGACCACCATCGTGCGTAAAGTTGCCTACACCGAAGGTTCCGCTCGCGGCGACACTTCGGGCAAGGTGATGAAGCCTGCCAAACTGGCTAACGGTACCGAGCTGCAGGTTGCTGATTTCATCGAAATCGACGACATGATCGAGATCGACACCCGTGAAGGTGGTTCGTACAAAGGTCGCGCCAAGAAGTAATTCTGGCCAAACCGTACGACAAAAAAAGCCCGACCTGGTGTCGGGCTTTTTTGTGCGCGCTTGTAAATCAGACCGTCACGTGCAGGCGCACATCGACGTTGCCACGGGTGGCGTTGGAGTACGGGCAGACCTGGTGCGCGGCGTCGACCAGGCTTTGCGCCTCGTCTTGTGCCAGGCCCGGCAGGCTGATGTGCAGGTCGATGTCCAGGCCGAAACCGCCGGGGATTTGGCCGATGCCGACGTGGGCGGTGATCGAGGCGTCATCCGGGATTTTGCGTTTTGTCTGGCTGGCGACGAATTTCAGCGCGCCGATAAAGCAGGCCGAATAGCCGGCGGCGAACAGTTGCTCGGGGTTGGTGGCCTGGCCGCCAGCGCCGCCCAGTTCTTTTGGGGTGGAGAGTTTGACGTCGAGGATGTTGTCGCTGGAAACAGCGCGACCATCACGGCCGCCGGTGGCGGTGGCTACTGCGGTATAGAGCGTTTGCATGGTATCGTCCTCTTGTTGTTTAGCGCTAAATGTTTGCGCGCTAAGTAGTTGGTGAGGCGAATATATAGCGCTAATATTTAGCGCGCAAGATAAATATAAAAAATGTTTTGTTGAGTACAAAGATCCCAAAATGTGGGAGCGGGCTTGCCCGCGATGGCGGTGAATCAGTTAGCACATCTGGCGACTGACACAACGCTATCGCGGGCAAGCCCGCTCCCACATTCAGATTTTTAGTGTTTGGAAAATCGCGTCAGACAGCGCCCTGCAAATTACTACGCAACGCAATCAGATCCGCCTGCAGCTTGCGCAACTGCTCAAGCTGCATACCGCTCGCCCCCAGAATGCACTGCGGAATCCCCATCGCCTTTTCCTGCAAGGCACGTCCCGCTTCGGTCAGTTCCACCACCACCACCCGCTCATCTTCACGCTTGCGGGTGCGGCTGAGCAGGCCTTCGGCTTCCAGGCGTTTGAGCAATGGCGTGAGGGAGCCCGGGTCGGTGAGCAAGCGGTGGCTGATTTCGCCGACGGTCAAGCCATCCTCTTCCCACAGCACCATCATGGCCAAGTACTGCGGGTAGGTCAGGCCGAGGGCTTGTAGCAGCGGCTTGTAGACTTTGGTCATCAGCAACGAGGTGGAGTGCAGGGCGAAACACAGCTGGTTGTCCAGCATCAGGTTTTCGCACGGGTTGGGATTTTTACTCATGGTGCTGCCTTAAAAAGCGTGTATGCCCAGGAATCTAGCGGGCAAACCTTTAATGCGCCAGATAATTCTGGCGCACCGGTCAGACCAGGCCGCTTTGCAGCGCCAGATCCCATGGCGGCACAGGGCTGAAACGCGATTTGAGGTATTCCAGCAGCAAACGGCTGCGCGCATTCGGTTGCTGTTCCAGGCGCAACGCGTAGATGCCAGCGGTTTCCGGGCTGGGCAGGCCTTTTTCGCAAAACAGCGGCAGCAACTCGCCGCGCACCAGGTATTCGCTGGCCAGCCACGTGGGCAGGTGGGCGATACCCAGCCCGGCAAGGGCGCCAGACAGTAGGGCTTCGGCGTTGTTGGCGCTCATGCGGATACGCCGCGGCCGGTAGAGGGTGCGGCGCCCATCCAGTTCGAAGCGCCACGCGAACATCGGCGCCAGGCCGTCCCAGTCCAGGCCATCGTGCTCGCTCAGCTCGCGTGGGTGGCTGGGCGTGCCATGGCTTTTTAGGTATGCCGGGCTGGCACAGGCGATGCGCACAATGCTCGCCAGGGGCGTGGCCACCAGGCGAGTGTCAACGATATGCCCGGCGCGCAGCACCAAATCGACTTTGCCCAGGTGCGCGCCCTGCATATCGACAAAGCTGTCGATCAAGTGCAGGTGCACATCGAGCCCAGGGTACACATTCAAAAAGTCGGCAATTACCGGCGCCAAGTGCCGTCGACCAAAGGCGGCCGGGGCGTCCACCCGGATCAAGCCTTCCGGCGCATGGCTCAAGGACACGGCTTCGGCACGGGCCAGCTGCAATTCGCTGACGATCCGCCGCGCCCGCTCGGCGAAGGCCAGGCCCGCCGGCGTGGGCAGCACCGCGTGGGTGCTGCGCTGGAACAGGCGGCTGCCCACCGAGCTTTCCAGGCTGTCGATGCGCCGCGCTACCGCCGAGGGTGTCAGTGGGTGGCGGCGCGCGGCGGCGGAAAAACTGCCGGTCTCCAATACATCCAGAAACAGGCTCAGTTGCTCGGTCAGAGTGTTGGGGTTCATGGGTGTGCGCTTATGCGAGATTGGCACAGCCATTGTGCGTTGCTGTGCGTTTCCACGCTATAGCCGACTGCGTAGCATGCAAGGCCTGGGCTTCTGGAGTGGTGAGCGGTGATGGATTTGGCGATGTATCTGGTATTGGGCGCGGCGCTCGGTACGGTCGGCGGCTTGTTTGGCATTGGTGGCGGGCTGATCGCAATTCCGGTACTGGGCGTGTTGTTCGGCCTGGATCAACAGATTGCCCAAGGCACGGCCTTGGTGATGGTCGTGCCCAACGTGATGCTGGCGTTGTGGCGTTACCATCAACGCAACCGGATTGAATTGCGTCACGCGCTGCCGCTGGGGGTCATGGGCTTCAGCTTTGCCTGGCTGGGTTCGATCTGGGCGGTGGGCCTGGACGCCGGGGCCATGCGCATCGGCTTCATCGCGTTCTTGCTGACGCTGGCGGCGTACAACCTGCTGCGCCTGTTCACCCGCAACGCACCGCCGTCTGCGCAAATGCGTTATTCCTGGCCATGGCTTGGCGTGCTGGGTGCTGCGTCCGGTTCCATGGGCGGCTTGTTCGGCGTGGGCGGCGCGGTGGTTGCCACGCCGGTACTGACCAGCCTGTTCGGCACCACCCAAGTGGTTGCGCAAGGTTTGTCGCTGGCTCTGGCATTGCCCAGCACCAGTGTGACGCTGGTCACCTACGCCTGGCACCATGAGGTGGACTGGATGATCGGCGTGCCGCTGGCGGTGGGTGGCCTGCTGAGCATCAGTTGGGGCGTGAAAGTCGCCCATGCGTTGCCGGAGCGTGTGTTGCGCGGGCTGTTCTGCGCTTTCCTGGCGGTGTGCGCGGTGATGTTGACCTTTAAAGTCTGAAGCCTTCGACGATGTATTGCGCCAGGCATTCGGTGATCGGCGAGGTCATTGCCGGGTTGCGTAACAAGTGCAGGTTCATCGAGGGCAGTGGCGGGAAGCCGTCGTCGCTGCTCAGGATTCGCAAGTCGTCGGTCACCAGGCTTTCCATGCACACCATCACTGCCAGGCCAGCGTTAACCACCGCCTGGATCGCCGCCACATTAGAGCTGTGGTAGGCCATGCGATAATCACGCCCGGCCGCATCCAGCGCTGCACGGGTCCACTGGTAGTAAAGGCAGTCAGTACCGGAACCGGCCAGGGGCAATGCATCGTGCTCGTCCACGCAGAAGCAGGGCGCGGCCGCCCACACCATGCGCTCGGTGCGCAACAACTCGCCGATTTCCTTGCCGGGTTCACGGCTGATGACGGTCAGCGCCAAGTCTCTGCGCTGCATCAACACCGATGACGACTCACAGTGCATCTCGATCTGGATCAGCGGGTAGGCCTTGGAAAACTGTTTGAGAATGCCCGGCAGAAAGCGCATCACGTAGTCATCCGGCGTGCCGATGCGCACCAATCCCACCATATGTGGCTCGCGCAAGGTGTTGAACACTTCACTGTGCAGTTTCAGGATGCGCCGTGCATAACCCAGTAATACCTCGCCTTCCGGCGTGAGCCTTACTTGGCGGCCATCGCGCTCGAACAACTTGCGTTGCAGCACGTCTTCTTCCAGCCGCTTCATCTGCATGCTCACCGCCGATTGCGTGCGGTTGACCAACTCGCCGGCGCGGGTAAAACCGCCCTGGTCGGCGATGGCGACGAAGGTGCGCAGTACGTCGGTGTCAATGCTTGGGTAGCTGGACAATTGATCAATCTCAGAGATGTATTGCATAAGAAACATTCGTTGGATTGATCATAAGGCCAGGCACACACTTGCGCCATCCCCACTGGAGGGCGAGAAGATGAAAGGTCAGAAAGGTTTTGTGTTGCTGGGCAAGCGCCCGTTTTCCGTGCTGCTTCGCAGCATTGCCCGCTGGCAGGCGCTGCATGAGGAGCGCCATGCCCTGGCAAGCTTGAGCGATGAAGCGCTTAAGGATATTGGGCTTAACCGCAGCGATGTCGAGCAGGAGCGTCATCTGCATTTCTGGCAAGACCCGCTGCGAAAATAAGCCAGGATGCAGTAGGGTGGTCGGCGAGCTCACACGGAGAGACCCATGCCCGTCGACCTGTCGTTTTCCCTCAAGCAAGCACGCCGCATGGCGCTGGTGGCCCAGGGATTTTCCGGGCGCCAAGCGCCAGCATTGATCAAGGCTGCGCACCTCAACCGTTTGATTGAGCGGTTGGGGGTATTGCAGATCGATTCGGTCAACGCCGTGGTGCGTTCGCATTACCTGCCGCTGTTTTCGCGCTTGGGCCATTACTCCCCGTTGATCCTTGAACACGTTGCCTGGAGCCAGGGCCGGCGCCGCTCGTTGTTTGAGTATTGGGGCCATGAGGCCTCCTTGCTGCCCATGGCGCTGTACCCGTTGATGCGCTGGCGCATGGAGCGGGCAAAGTTAGGGCAGGGCATCTATTCGCAGATGGCGCGCTTTGGGCGTGAGCAGCAGGCCACCATTCAGCGCGTGCTGCACACCGTCGAGCAGCAAGGCGCATTGGGTGCGGGCAGCTTGTCGACCCGCGAGGAGCGTGCCGGCCCCTGGTGGGATTGGAGTGAGGAAAAACACGCACTGGAATGGCTGTTCGCCGCCGGTTTGGTCACCGTCGCGGGCCGGCGCGGTTTTGAGCGGCTCTATGATTTGCCGGAACGGGTCATTCCCGCCGATATTCTTCAAGCGTCTGTGAGCGAAGCCGAAGCTCAGCGCGGTTTGCTGCTGCACAGCGCGACTGCATTGGGCGTCGCCACCGAAAAAGACCTGCGCGACTATTTCCGCCTGGACCCCGCCGACAGCCGTGGCCGCCTGGCCGAGTTGGTCGAGGATGGGCAGTTGCAGGTGTGCCAGGTGCAGGGCTGGAAGCAGGCGGCTTACTGCCTGCCTGAACCCAAAGTGCCACGCAAAGTGCCCGCAAGCGCCTTGCTCTCGCCGTTCGATTCATTGATCTGGGAGCGCAGCCGCACCGAGCGTCTGTTCGATTTTCGTTACCGGCTGGAGATCTACACCCCGCAACACAAACGGGTGTATGGCTACTACGTGCTGCCGTTTTTGCACAATGAGCGGATTGCCGCGCGGGTTGACCTGCGCGCCGAACGCGCCAATGGGCGCCTGGCGGTACACGCGGTACATGAAGAAGAACCGGGGCTGGATGAGGAAGGGATGCAGGCGTTGGCCCTGAATCTGCGGCAGATGGCGGGCTGGCTTGGGTTGGAGCAGGTGCAGCTCAACTGCCAGCGGCCGAGCGCGGTGCGGCTTCGGGTGGCGATGTTGCAAATATGAGTTGTCGAGGGCTTTTGTGGCGAGCGGGCTTGCCCCGCGTTGGGCTGCGAAGCAGCCCCATTACAAACACCTCGGTATATCTGGAAGAACGGGCTGGCTGGTTTCAGGGTGGCTTCGCCACCCAACGCGGGGCAAGCCCGCTCGCCACAACAAGCCCATCAAACCCATGAGTCAGCGTTTGACTTGCTTCAACGTCTCGGCAATCAAAAACGCCAATTCCAGCGACTGATCGGCATTCATCCGTGGGTCGCAATGCGTGTGATAACGGTCAGACAAGCCATCTTCGGTAATCGGCCGCGCGCCGCCAATGCATTCGGTGACGTTCTGCCCGGTCATCTCGATATGGATCCCGCCGGCATAGCTGCCCTCGGCCTGGTGGACCTGGAAGAACTCCTTCACCTCGCCAAGAATCTGCGCAAAGTCGCGGGTCTTGTAGCCGCTGCTGGCCTTGATGGTGTTGCCGTGCATCGGGTCCGAACTCCACAGCACCTGCTTGCCCTCGCGCTGTACCGCACGAATCAGGTTGGGCAGGTGGTCGCCGACCTTGCCGGCGCCCATGCGCGCAATCAGGTTGAGGCGGCCTGGGTCGTTGTCCGGGTTGAGGATGTCGATCAGGCGGATCAGGTCCTCAGGCTTCATGCTCGGGCCGACCTTGACCCCGATCGGGTTGTTGACCCCGCGCAGGAACTCGACGTGGGCACCGTCCAGCTGACGGGTGCGGTCGCCGATCCAAAGCATATGGGCCGAGCAGTCGTAGTAGTCGTTGGTCAGGCTGTCGCGGCGCACGAAGGCCTGTTCATAGTTCAGCAGCAGCGCTTCGTGGGCGGTGAAGAAGCTGGTTTCGCGCAATTGCGGCGAACTGTCCATACCGCAGGCGCGCATGAACGCCAGGGTTTCGTCGATGCGATCGGCCAGTTGGCTGTATTTTTCGGCCAGCGCGGAGTTGGCGATAAAGTCCAGGTTCCACTTGTGCACCTGGTGCAGGTCGGCAAACCCGCCCTGGGCAAACGCGCGCAGCAAATTCAGGGTGGCAGTGGACTGGTGGTAAGACTGCAGCAGGCGGTCCGGGTCTGGCACGCGGCTTTTTTCGTCGAAGCCGATGCCGTTGACGATGTCGCCACGGTAGGCGGGCAGGGTGACGCCGTCGATGGTTTCATCGTTGGCCGAACGCGGCTTGGCAAACTGGCCGGCCATGCGTCCAACCTTGACCACCGGGCAACCGGCGGCGAAGGTCATCACGATCGCCATCTGCAGCAGCACCTTGAAGGTGTCGCGGATTTTTGCCGCAGAAAACTCGGCAAAGCTTTCGGCGCAGTCACCACCTTGCAACAGGAAGGCGCGGCCCTGGGTCACTTCGGCAAACTGACGGCGCAATTCGCGGGCTTCCCCGGCAAACACCAGTGGCGGGTAGCTGGCCAGGCTTTGCTCCACCTGCAGCAAGTGCGCAGCGTCCGGGTACTGGGGTTGTTGCTGGATCGGCAGGGCGCGCCAGCTGTCGGGGCTCCAGGGTTGGCTCATCATGAACTCGATAGGTTGATTGACGGTCGGGCGCCAATGTTAGCAGCAATTAGTGCGTGACCTGTTGCCGCCGCTTGGCCGACAATCGCGCCTTTGCCGTGCGGTAAACCCTTTAGGAGTAGTGATGAGCGAGGAGCGTGTCGAGCGCCTGCTGGCTGAAGTCCATGATGATTTCGGCATGATTCGTGTGCTCGAAGTGGCTGATTACCGTTTTCTCGAGTTTGGCGATGCCATCGAGCAAAGCTGCGTGTTTACCGCCGACCCGAGCTGGCTGGAGTACGACTACACCCGCGCGATGTTGATTGGCGCGTTGTGCCATGAGCAACCGGAAAGCGCGCTGTTCCTCGGCCTGGGCGCCGGTACGCTGACCCAGGCGTGCCTCAAGTTTCTGCCGCTGGAAGACGTCGAGGCCATCGAGCTGCGCCCGGATGTGCCGCGCCTGGCCATCGAGTACCTGGGGCTGGATGACGACCCGCGCTTGTACATCCGTATTGGTGACGCGTTGCAATTGCTCGATACCGCCGAGTCGGCCGACTTGATTTTCGTCGACTTGTATACGGATGTTGGCCCAGGCGTCGGGCACCTGGCCTGGACCTTTCTGGAAAACTGCCAGAAAAAACTCAACCCGGGTGGCTGGCTGGTGATCAACCAGTGGGCGACCGATGACGGTAAACCATTGGGCGCGGCGTTGTTGCGCGGGTTGTATCACCGGCATTACTGGGAACTGCCGGTGAAGGAGGGCAATGTGATTTTGCTGGTGCCTTCGGAGCTGGATCAGGAACTGGATATGGCAGCGTTGTCGGACCGCGCCGAGGCGTTGGCGCCGCGGTTGGGGTATTCGTTGCAGGCGTTGATCAAGGCGATTCGGCCGGCGACCTAGTTGCCTGTACTGACGCCATCGCGGGCAAGCCCGGCTCCCACAGTTGAATAGCATTTTCCGGTTGAAATGCATTCCACCTGTGGGAGCGGGCTTGCCCGCGATGAGGCCCGCACAGCCTACTCAAATCCCCTTGAACACCCCCGGCCGCTTCTCAACCATCGCCCGCACACCTTCTTTGGCATCTTCACTGTTCAACAGTTTCTCCACCACCACCTGCAACCCGGCCGCCGCCACGGCTTCACCTTCCATGCGCGCCTGGCGCGCCGACATCAACGTCGCCTGCACGCCCAGCGGTGCCTGGCGGGCAATGCGGCTGGCCA
Source organism: Pseudomonas sp. PA-6-3C (assembly GCF_021605825.1). Taxonomy (NCBI): domain Bacteria; kingdom Pseudomonadati; phylum Pseudomonadota; class Gammaproteobacteria; order Pseudomonadales; family Pseudomonadaceae; genus Pseudomonas; species Pseudomonas sp. PA-6-3C. The sequence goes on along the minus strand of NZ_WKDV01000011.1, from coordinate 39,952 downwards.
GTTCGATGGCGCGCGGCAGCAGGTCTTCACTGGCCATCACTTCCTGCACCAGCCCCAGACGCAGCGCCTCATGGGCGTCGAACTCATCGCCGGTCAGCAGCCAGCGCATCGCGTTGCCCCAGCCGGCGATCTGATGGAAGCGCAGGGTCGCGCCGCCAAACGGGAAAATCCCGCGCTGCACTTCCATCTGCGCAAAGCGCGTATTGCTGGCACAGAGGTTGATATCCGCCGCCAGCATCAATTCGATGCCGATGGTCAGGCAGTAACCCTGGGCCGCGACGATCACCGGTTTATTGACGCGGGGGCCGGCAAACACGCCCCACGGATCGCAGCCGCCCAACGGTGGTTGCCAGCCTCCCGACATCACGCCACTGACATTGGCCAGGTCCAGCCCGGCAGTAAAATGTTCGCCGTGGGCGAATACCACGGCCACGCGAGCATCGTCGTTTCGATCAAATTCGCCATAGGCCAGGCTCAGCTCATTGAGCAGGTCCAGGTCAAAGGCATTGCGCTTGGCCACTCGATCCAGTCCCAACAGCAGGACATGACCCAGTAATTCACGGCTGACGCGACTGCTGCTGGCTTGATTCATCGGGGGTGGCCTCGGGAGCTTGGGTAGGGTTTTAGACCAGTGGGCCTTAATGGGCAGGTGAACCGTTTAAGTGTTGTGACCAACAGGGCCGGGCCTTTGAAAAATAGACCTTGGCACGGGTATACGCAAAGAAGGTGACGCAGCGCGGTATATCGGCACTTTCGGATAAAAAAAGCTCCCTTTTTCAGCTATTTCCGGTATAGTGCGCGCCGGCCTTTAACCGGGCCGCGTTTAGGTAGCGCAATTCCCCGAAGTCAGCTTCGGCTGCACGTCCGCACAGCGGACTCTCCCTTGACGAATCTTTTTCATTCATTCGTTTTCGCAAATCCCCGCCGACAAAGCAGCCAGGGCGACTCTTGAGTCTCAACACGGCATGCGCAGCTTTGGAGCATGGGTCTTTGCGGATGCACTTAGAGGCAGACCCATGACCCAGGAAACCGGCGGCTTCGCCGCTTTTAATCTTAACCCGAACATTCTTGCTGCCGTCATCGCGACCGGCTATGAAGAACCTTCGGCTATTCAGCAGCAATCGATCCCGATCATCATGGCCGGCCAGGACATGATTGGCCAGGCGCAAACCGGTACCGGTAAAACCGCCGCGTTCGCCCTGCCTATCCTGCACTGCATCGATCCTGCCAAGCGCGAGCCGCAAGCCCTGATCCTGGCGCCAACCCGTGAGTTGGCGCTGCAAGTAGCAACCGCTTTTGAAACCTACGCCAAGCAAATGCCAGGCGTAACCGTTGTGGCCGTTTACGGCGGCGCGCCTATGGGCCCACAACTTAAAGCAATCCGTAACGGCGCACAGATCGTTGTCGCCACGCCGGGCCGTCTGTGCGACCACCTGCGTCGTGACGAGAAAGTGCTGTCGACCGTGAACCACCTGGTTCTGGACGAAGCTGACGAAATGTTGAAGCTGGGCTTCATGGATGACCTGGAAGTCATCTTTAAAGCGCTGCCACCGACCCGTCAGACCGTACTGTTCTCGGCCACCCTGCCACAGTCGATCCGTGCCATTGCCGAACGCCACCTGCGCGATCCGCAACACGTGAAGATCCAGACCAAGACTCAGACCGTTACCGCGATCGAACAGGCTCACCTGTTGGTTCACGCTGACCAGAAGACCTCGGCTGTATTGAGCCTGCTGGAAGTCGAAGACTTCGACGCCCTGATCATGTTCGTGCGCACCAAGCAAGCGACCCTGGACCTGGCCAGTGCCCTGGAAGCCAAAGGCTATAAAGCCGCTGCGCTGAACGGTGACATTGCCCAGAACCAACGTGAGCGCGTGATCGACTCCCTCAAGGATGGCCGTCTGGACATCGTTGTGGCGACCGACGTTGCCGCCCGTGGCCTCGACGTTCCACGTATCACTCACGTGTTCAACGTTGACATGCCTTACGATCCAGAGTCCTACGTTCACCGTATCGGCCGTACCGGCCGTGCGGGTCGCGAAGGTCGTGCACTGCTGCTGGTGACTCCGCGTGAGCGCCGCATGCTGCAAGTGATCGAGCGTGTAACCGGTCAGAAAGTTGCCGAAGTCCGCCTGCCGGATGCCCAGGCCGTTCTCGATGCTCGCATCAAGAAACTGACCAACAGCTTGTCGCCGCTGGTGGCTGACGCTGAATCGACCCACGGCGACCTGCTGGACCGCCTGACTGCCGATATCGGTTGCACCCCACGTGCCCTGGCTGCAGCTCTGCTGCGCAAAGCCACCAACGGTCAGGCCCTGACCCTGGCAGCGATCGAGAAAGAACGCCCACTGGTACCGAACAACGCGCCACGCGGTGATCGTCCAGAGCGTACCGGTGACCGTCCAGACCGTGGTGATCGTGAGCGTCGCGCTCCGGTTCCATTGGCTGAAGGTCGTGCTCGCTGCCGCACCGCGCTGGGCGCGCGTGATGGCATCGCCGCCAAGAACCTGCTGGGCGCTATCCTCAATGAGGGTGGCCTGGCACGTGAAGCCATCGGTCGCATCCAGGTTCGTGACAGCTTCTCCCTGGTGGAGCTGCCGGAAGACGGTCTGGAAAAACTGCTGGCCAAGCTCAAAGACACTCGCGTTGCCGGTAAGCAGCTGAAGCTGCGTCGCTACCGCGAAGATTGATCCGCCTTTGTGCTGATTGATCGCATATAAAAAATCCCCGACTGGTTCGGGGATTTTTTATGCCTGGCATTTCTTTCGGATCAGCACCCGATCAAATGTGGGAGCTGGCTTGCCTGCGATAGCGGTGTATCAGTGGCAAATAGGCTAACTGAACCACCGCTATCGCAGGCAAGCCAGCTCCCACCTTTAGATCTCTGTTAGCCGAAACGATAGATGTCCATCCCCAGCGCGCCCAAGGTGAACCCCTGATGCGCCACACTGAAATCGCCCCCGGCGCCCCGTGCAAAGTACAACGGCAACAAATGCTCATCGCTGGGATGGTTGCGCACGGCATGCGGCGCCTGGCGGCGGTAGTCGTGCAGGGCCGCTTCATCGTTGGCGGCAAGTTTATCCACCACCCAATCGCGAAAATCCCGCGCCCACGGCTCGATGCTCTCAGGGCCGGCGCGCCAGTTCAGCTCACCCAGGTTATGGGTGATGCTGCCGGAGCCGATCAGCAGCACACCCTGTTCGCGCAGGCTCGCCAGGGCATGCCCGACTCGGGTTTGCAACGCCGGGCCCATGCGGCTAGGCAAGGAAACCTGCACCACTGGAATATCCGCCGCCGGGTACATCAGTGACAGCGGCACCCAGGTGCCGTGGTCGAAGGGGCGGCGTTCATCGAGTTGCGCGTCGAGGCCATCGGCTTGCAGCAGCCCGACGATTTGCGCGGCCAACTGCGGGTTGCCCGGCGCCGGGTACTGCACGGCAAACAGTTCGGGAGGGAACCCACCGAAGTCGTGCCAGGTTTGCGGGGCGGCGCTGCCAGTGACGAGTAATTGGTCGCTTTCCCAGTGCGCCGATACCACCACAATCGCCTTTGGCCGTGGCAGTTCAGCCGCCAAACGGCGCAGCGCCGGGGCACTGGCACCGGGTTGCAGGGCGAGCATGGGCGAACCGTGGGAGATAAACAGGCTGGGGAGCATAAGTCGGGTCCTGAGGGTTAACATAGGCCCATCTTCAATCAGATCATTGATCTAAATCTAATATAAGTTTTAGCGCCTTTTGATCGATTTTTCAGGGTGATTTATGGAGCCTAAGTTTTGGCAAGAGCGCTGGGCGCGCAATCAGATTGGCTTTCACCTGCCTGACGTCAACCCTTACCTGCAACGGCATTGGCCGAAACTGGTACTGCCGGTTGGCGCAAAAGTGCTGGTGCCGTTGTGTGGCAAGAGCCTGGATATGATCTGGCTCGAAAGCCATGGGTATCGCGTAATGGGCGTGGAATTGTCGGAGCAGGCGGTTGAAGCCTTCTTCAATGAGCAATCGTTGACGCCGCATATCCGCCAGCAAGGCGCGTTCAAGGTGTATGCGTCCGGCTTGATCGAGGTGTGGTGCGGCGACTTCTTCGCTGTCGACGCCGAGGCGGTGAGCGATTGCACAGCACTCTATGATCGCGCGGCGTTGATCGCTCTGCCGCCGCTGATGCGGGCGCAATATGCTGAGCATCTGAATACGCTTCTGCGCCCTGGTTGCAAGGGGCTGCTGATCACCCTGGACTATGATCAGACGCAGAAGGCTGGGCCGCCATTTGCGGTGACTGACGAGGAAGTCAGGGTGTTGCTGGGCTTGCGTTGGAGCCTGACTGTACTTGAAGAGCAAGACATCCTGGGCGAGAGCTGGAAGTTTGTGCAGGACGGCGTTACGCGGCTGGAGGAGCGTGTGTATCAACTGACTCTGCGTTGACTATTGCATCGCCATCGCGGGCAAGCCCAGCTCCCACAGTGAATGCGTTCCAATGTGGGAGCCGGGCTTGCCCGCGATGGCGTTATCAGCACCTACAAAAAAGGGGCGATCAAATCGCCCCTTTCTGTGTCGTATCAGCCCCGACGACGCAGCGCGTCGATACGCTCCTCCAGTGGCGGGTGGCTCATGAAGAAGCGGGCAAAGCCTTGCTTGATGCCACCGTTGATGCCAAACGCGGTCAGGCTGTCGGGCATGTGTACCGGCAGGCCCTGTTCGGAGCGCAGGTGTTGCAGCGCTGCGATCATTGCACCGGTGCCGGCCAGGCGGGCGCCGGCTTCGTCTGCGCGGAACTCGCGTTTGCGTGAGAACCACATGGTGATCGCACTGGCCAGGAAGCCCAGCACCACTTCAGCAAAGATGGTCGCCACGAAGTAAGCGATACCACGGCCTTCTTCGTTCTTGAAGATCACCTTGTCGACAAAGTTGCCGATGATCCGTGCGAAGAACATCACGAAGGTGTTCACCACGCCTTGTACTAGCGCCAGGGTGACCATGTCGCCATTGGCTACGTGGCCGATCTCGTGGGCCAGCACGGCCTTCACTTCGTCGTAGGAGAAGCGTTCGAGCATGCCCTGGCTCACCGCAACGAGCGCGTCGTTCTTGTTCCAGCCGGTGGCGAAGGCGTTGGCTTCATAGGCGGGGAAGATCCCGACCTCAGGCATCTTGATGCCGGCCTCGCGGGACAGTTGCTCAACGGTTTGCAGCAACCATTGTTCATGCCGGGTGCGTGGCTGGGTGATGACCTGGGTGCTGGTGCTCATCTTCGCCATCCATTTGGAGATGAACAGCGAAAACAGCGAGCCGGCAAAACCAAAGACCGCACAGAAAACCAGCAGCTGATTGAGGTTCAGATCAACCCCGTTGGCCGCCATGAACCCGTTGAAGCCGAAAAGGCTCAGGGTGATGCTGGCAATCAGCACGACCGCCAGGTTAGTGGCCAAGAACAGCAGGATGCGCATCATGGTTGTAGAGTTCTCCTCATGCTTAATATGTCGCGTACTGCGGGGTATATAAGGTGCGGCCTAAGGTGATTCAACCGAGCGACTATTTCAAACTGTGTCCTACAGCATCAATGTAGAGCCTTGAAGGGAATTTCTGACCTGGAAAGTGACGGGTGATCACCCCGCTCATGGCTTGGCGCCCTGTAATTACAAGGGGTTGACCGGTGCGTGGTGTGCAGCGGCGAGCGAGGAGGGAAGGCAGGCTAGAGAAGTGTTGCCAGATACTCGCTGTACGACCGAATGGCGGTCGTACCGCGACTTTTAGGTTACTGGCGATAGGACTTGAGGAAGTTGCCGATGCGACCAATGGCCATGTCCAGGTCATCCACACGCGGCAAGGTCACCACGCGGAAGTGATCCGGCCACGGCCAGTTGAACGCCGTTCCCTGCACCACCAGCAGCTTTTCCGACAGCAGCAGGTCGAGCACGAATTTCTCGTCGTTGAGGATCGGGCAGACTTTCGGGTCGATGCGTGGGAAGGCATACAACGCGCCCATGGGTTTCACGCAGCTGACGCCCGGGATCGCGTTGAGCAGTTCCCAGGTGCGGTTGCGTTGCTCCAATAGACGGCCCTGGGGCAAGACCAGGTCGTTGATGCTCTGGTAGCCGCCGAGAGCGGTCTGGATCGCATGTTGGCTCGGCACGTTGGCGCACAGGCGCATATTGGCCAGCATGTCGATGCCTTCGATGTAGCTCTGGGCATTGTGCTTGGGGCCTGAGATGGCGATCCAGCCGGAGCGGAAACCCGCCACCCGGTAGGACTTGGACAGGCCATTGAAGGTCAGGCACAGCAGGTCCGGTGCCAGGGAGCCGGTGCAGATGTGCACGGCGTCGTCGTAGAGGATCTTGTCGTAGATCTCGTCGGAGAACACCACCAGGTTGTGCTGGCGCGCCAGTTCGAGCATGCCCAGCAACACTTCTTTGGAATAGACGGCGCCGGTGGGGTTGTTCGGGTTGATGATCACCAGGGCCTTGGTGTTCGGGGTGATCTTGGCCTTGATGTCGGCCAGGTCCGGGAACCAGTCCGCGCCTTCATCGCACAGGTAGTGCACCGGGTGGCCGCCGGCGAGGGTCACGGCAGCGGTCCACAGCGGGTAGTCGGGCGCCGGCACCAGCACTTCATCGCCATTGTTGAGCAAGGCCTGCATGGACATCACGATCAGCTCGGACACGCCATTACCCAGGTAGATGTCTTCGATGCCGACACCTTCGACCTGCTTTTGCTGGTAGTACTGCATCACGGCTTTACGCGCGCTGAACAGGCCCTTGGAGTCGCTGTAGCCCTGGGCTGTCGGCAGGTTGCGGATCACGTCCTGGAGGATTTCGTCCGGCGCTTCGAAACCAAAAGGCGCCGGGTTGCCAATGTTCAGCTTGAGGATGCGATGGCCTTCCTCTTCCAGGCGTTTGGCGTGCTTGAGCACCGGGCCGCGAATGTCGTAGCAGACGTTGGCGAGCTTGTTCGATTTGCTGACCTGCATGGCGATGTGATCCTGAAAATGAACGATCCAGACGGCGTGGACACTACCGTACTGCGAAACCTGCGGGGCTCGCACCCATAAATACGTTTGAATGCCGGTAGCGCGGGTGCCAGACTGGCGTTTTGAAGAGGCGCAATCATACGTGCCGCCTGATCCATGGAAAAGACACAGATCAGGGTTTTTCAGTTGCCGAGGTGTATCGATGGATAAGTTGCAGAAAACCGTTGAAGAATGGAAGGCGATGCTCGATCCGGAGCAGTACAACGTGTGCCGTCTCAAAGGCACCGAGCGACCTTTCAGCGGCAAATACAATGCCACCAAGACTGATGGCGTGTACCACTGCATTTGCTGCAATGAGCCGCTGTTCGATTCCACCACCAAGTTTGATTCCGGCTGCGGCTGGCCGAGTTTCTACGCGCCGATTGCCGACAGCGCGATGATCGAGATCCGTGACATCAGCCACGGCATGATCCGCACCGAAGTCACCTGTGCCAAGTGCGACGCGCACCTGGGGCATGTGTTCCCGGACGGTCCGCCGCCCACCGGCCTGCGTTACTGCATCAACTCGGTGTGCCTGGACCTCGTTCCACGCTGACTGATCGTTCCCACGTTCCGCGTGGGAACGCCTCCTGTGACGCTCCGCGTCACGACTTTAGAAGCGAACGCACAGCGTTCTGAGCTGCATTCCCACGCGGAGCGTGGGAACGATCTATGTGCAGGCATCACTGCGGTCAATTAAATTGCACGCAATTGAATTGCCTACTACCTTTATAGCTCTTTCTCCGTATCCGAGGCGCTGCCATGAGCGACAACCTGCTGAGCATCCCGTGCACCACCATCAAGGGTGAGCAAAAGACCTTGGCCGATTTTGCCGGCAAGGCCATTTTGGTGGTCAACACCGCCAGCAAATGTGGTTTCACCCCACAGTACAAAGGCCTGGAGCAAGTGTGGCAGCAGTACAAGGACCAGGGTCTGGTGGTGCTGGGCTTTCCCTGCAATCAGTTCGGCAAACAGGAGCCAGGCAACGAAGGGGCGATTTCCGAGTTCTGCGAGCTGAACTTCGGCGTCAGCTTCCCGCTGTTCAAGAAGATCGACGTGAATGGCAGCGACGCCCACCCACTGTTCGTGCAACTTAAAAAACAAGCGCCGGGGCTGCTGGGCTCCAAAGGTATCAAGTGGAACTTCACCAAATTTCTGATCGGCCGTGATGGCAAGGTGGTCAAGCGTTTTGCCCCGACCACCAAGCCCGAAGCCCTGACCCAAGAGATTGAAGCTCTGCTCAAATGACCGACTTGCCCCGCGTGTCCCTGGCGCTGGACGACCAGCTGTGTTTCAAGCTCTATGCCGCGTCCCGAGCGGTGACGCGGGCTTACAAGCCCATGCTCGATCAGTTGGGCCTGACCTACCCGCAATACCTGGCGATGCTGGTGTTGTGGGAATGGCACTGCGCGACCCCAACGCAACCCACGGTCAAGGCCCTGGGCGAGCGCCTGATGCTGGACTCTGGCACGCTGACGCCGCTGCTTAAGCGCCTGGAACAGCTGGCGCTGGTGCAGCGCCGGCGCAGCGCGCTGGATGAGCGCGAGGTGCATCTGAGCCTGAGCCCCGCGGGCGTACAGTTGCGCGACCAGGCCCATGCCCTGAAAACCCGGCTGCTGTGCGACAGCGGTGTGGACTTGAACCAGGCCGACGTGTTGCGCAATGGTCTGGACGAGCTGCTGGCGCAGATCAAAAACTTGTCGAGTTCGGCACCCACAGGTCCAGCAGGGCTTTGAGCTCTTCGCGACGAAACGGTTTGGCCAGGTAGTCATCCATTCCCGCCGCCCGGCAGCGCTCGCGTTCTTCCGCCAGGGCGTTGGCGGTCAGGGCGACGATAGGCAGCTCCGGCCAGCGCCCGCTGCGGCGAATCTGCCGGCTGGCCTCGTAGCCGTCCATTACCGGCATATTGCAGTCCATCAACACCATGTCGAAGCGCTGCTCCTCCAGCAACTTGAGCGCCTCGCCGCCATGGGCAGCCACAATCACTTCGCAGCCGAGCTTGCTGAGCATGCCCTTGGCTACCAATTGATTGACCGGGTTGTCCTCCACCAGCAGGATGCGCGCGCGATGTGCCAGGGGCACGGCTTCCATCTGGACAGGGTCGAGGATCAGTTGCGCCTCGCTGCGCAGGTTGCGCTGCAGAATCTGATACAGCGCGTTGCGGCTCAACGGGCGTGCCTGTTGCTGCAGCGGCATCAGAGCCGCGACTTCTTCGCTGGGCATGAAGTTGCCATAGGCCGTCACCAGCAGGATCGGCGCGCTGATGCCAGGGCGCAGGCGGAACAGGCACTCCGGGCAATCGGTGATCAGCAGGTCGGGGGCCAGCCCGGTCAGGTCGTCATCCTGGGAGTAACAGCGCAGCGCCAGCCCCCAAGCCGGCAGCAAGGTGCCGAGCAATTCCGCCAGGCCACTCCCGGTGTTGGTGATGGCGATGACTTCGCCCAACAGCGGCGCTTGTCGTGCGGCCGGCAAATGTGTGGGCAGCGGCAGGTCGGCGCAGAACTGGCTGCCAAAACCGACTTCCGAGCTGATGCTCAAGCGGCCCTTCATCGCTTCACACAGGTTATGCGTCAACGCCAGCCCCAGCCCGGTGCCGCCGAACTGGCGTGTGATACCCGCACCGGCCTGGGTAAACGGCTGGAATATTTTCACCTGCGCTTCCTGGGCAATGCCGATGCCGGTGTCACAGACTTCGATTTTTACCCGGCCATCCTCGGCACTGAGGCGCACATCCACACGCCCGAAGCGGGTGAACTTCAAGGCATTGGAAAGCAGGTTGCTGACGATTTGCCGCACCCGTGTCGGGTCGCCAATGACTTGCGCAGGAAACAGCGGGTCGATCAGGCAGGTCAACTCGACACTCGGCGCCGCGTTCTGCGACAGCAGGTTGGCGGTGTCTTCCACCAATGAGCCGAGGTCGAACGGGATGCGTTCGAGCTCCAACTGGCCGGCGTCGAATTTCGACAGGTCGAGGATATCGTTGAGCAGTTCCACCAGCACCTTGCCCGAATCGTGGGCGATGGACAGTTGCTGGCGTTGTTCGGCGTTCAGCGGGCTGTCGAGCGACAGCGCGATCATGCCCAGCAAGCCATTGAGCGGCGTGCGGATCTCATGGCTCATATTGGCCAGGAACGCGGCGCGCGCCTGGGCCATGGCCAGGGCGGTCAATTTGGCGGCTTCGAGTTCATCGTTGGATTGGCTCAAGCGCTGGTTGCTGGCCTTAAGCTCCAGAGTGCGTGCCGAGACGATATCTTCCAGTTGGCCCAGGTACTCGGTGAGGCGGTCCTCGGCATGGCGCCGTTGCTGGATTTCGGTCTGCATGTTTTCGAATTGCTGGTTGGCGACGTTCACCAGCACGCCGATTTCATCGTTTTCGTGACCCGGCGGGCAATCCAGGCGGGCCTGCTTGCTGGTGCTCAGGGCACGGATGATGCGCACCAGTGGCTGAGTCAGCATCACGTAGAACAGGCCCAGCAGAATGCCTGTCAGCAGCAGGCTGCGGGCGAACCCGTTGAGCAAGGTTATCTCGGCGCGGTGCAGGAAACGGCTGCCAAAGGCGTAGGTGTCGACGTCCAGGCGCAGCACGCCGAGGGAATCCTCGGGCATGTGGCTCAGGAACAGTCGATCTTCAAACAAGCGGTTGGCGCCAAACAGGAAGTCACTGATGGGCCGGTAGGCGCTCTCTTTGCGCGGCCGGTTCACGTCGGCCAGTACCACGCCATTGTTATCGACCAGTTGCGCGTGGGTGATGGCCGGCGAGTGCAACAGGCCCAGGGTCAGTTCCTGGGCAAGTTCGGCATCAATGTTGTAGGCGATACGTGAGGCAGGGTTATGGCTGATTTCGATCAGTGAGCGTATTTCACGGTTGATCGAGGCGTCTTCGCTGGCATAATCAATGCCGATTTGGATCAGGCTGAGCAAGGTTCCCAAGACGAAACCGACCAGCACAGTCAATCGAGCTTGTTTATAAGACAAGCGGTGGGCGAACTTGATATCCATCGGGTGTTGAACCACTTCACGTTTCCCTTCGCCCGGCAAGCATAGCTGAACATCCACAGGCTTTGGCTTGGCCGGCATGAATCGTTTTATACGCAGCCTCGTGGGGTCTGCCACAGGGTTGCCAATACGCCATCTTTTGCAAGAACTTGCCAGAGGAATAATCGTGGATTCTCGATTGAATGCCTTTCTTGAGCGGGCCGATGCGGTCCTTGCGCGCCTGGAACCGCTGTTACCTGCACCGCGCCAAGCCATCGATTGGAATAACTGCCTCGCCGCCCGTTGGCAGCGCGAAGGCCGTACTGGCTTTTTGCTCCCGCTGGAAGTGAGCCTGGACATGCGCCTGTCCGACCTTATCGGCGTGGACAAGCAACGTGAGCAACTGGCTCGCAACACTCAGCAATTTCTCGATGGCCTGCCCGCCAACCATGCGTTGCTGTGGGGCTCGCGCGGCACCGGCAAATCCTCCATGGTGCGTGCTTTGCTGGCCCAGCATGCCAAGGCCGGTTTGCGCCTGATTGAAATCGAGCGCGATCACCTGGCTGACCTGCCGCGCGTGGTCGAGCAACTGCTCAAGCTGCCGCAACGGTTCATCCTGTTCTGTGACGACCTGTCTTTCGAAGCGGGTGAGGGCGATTATCGCGTACTCAAGAGCGTACTGGACGGCTCCCTTGAGCAAGCGCCGGAAAATGTGTTGCTGTATGCCACCTCCAACCGTCGTCACCTGGTACCGGAAAACCAGAGCGACAACGACAATTGGAAGCGCGTGGACGGTGAGTTGCACCCCAGCGAGGCGGTGGAAGACAAGATCGCCTTGTCCGACCGTTTTGGCCTGTGGCTGTCGTTCTATCCGTTCAGCCAGGAACACTTCCTGGACGTGGTCGAACACTGGATCGGCGAACTGGCCAGCAAGGCCGGCTTGCAGTGGCAGCGTGATGAAGCCCTCGACATCCTGGCCGTGCGCTGGGCCACCGGGCGTGGCAACCGCAACGGCCGTTGCGCGTATCAATTCGCCCGTTACTGGGTGGGTCTCAAGTTGTTGGAGCGTCAACCATGATCGATTTACAACAGGCCGGCACCGGCCTGGATGGCTACGCCATGCTCTGCGCGCAGTTGGAATCGCTGCTCGCCGATGAGCGTGACTTTATCGCCAACAGTGCGCAGTTCTCGGCGTTCCTGTTCAACCAGTTGGACGACTTGAACTGGGCGGGCTTCTACCTCAATCGCAATGAAGAACTGGTGCTTGGCCCGTTCCAGGGCCAGATCGCTTGCGTGCGTATCCCCTTCGGGCGTGGCGTCTGCGGCGCGGCGGCGGCATCCCGGCAAACCCAGCGGGTGGAAGATGTGCATGCGTTCCCAGGCCATATTGCCTGTGACAGTGCCTCCAACAGCGAACTGGTGGTGCCCTTGGTCAAGGATGGCCTACTGGTGGGTGTCCTGGATCTGGACAGCCCGTCGCTGGCCCGTTTTACCGCGCAGGACCAGGCGGGCATCGAGCAGTTGGCGGCGATTTTCCTGCGGTTGACCGACTGCTGATCCCGCAGGAGAGGGTCGGCCGCCGTTATTGGCTGTCCAGCTTATGCAGCTGTACTTGCAGCGTCCTCTCCAGCTCCAGCATGAGTTTTTCCAGGGCCTTGACCCCCATGTCTATCGTGGGGCGCTCCTCGTTGCGGGCGCAGGCCAGCTCCAGTGCTTCGCATTGCGCGGCCAATGCACTTGCCTGGACGATGCGCGCGGCGCCCTTGATCTTGTGGGCTTGCTCAATGATCGCCTGGGGCGCTGCCTGGCGGGCCATCAAGGCCACCAGGTCCTCGCGGTCCTGACGGCTGCTGCTTAACAGTTGCGCAAGCAAACGCTGGCTCAACTGCGGGTCGCCTCCGGTCAGTGCGTCCAGGCAATCGAGTTCCAGCCGCTGGCCGCTGGATCGGGGTTTGATCTGCGCCAGTTGCTGCTCCAGTGCAGTGAGGCTGATGGGCTTGAACAGGCAGTCATTCATGCCCGCCTGCGCACAGCGAAGTTTCTCCTCGGGTTGGGCATTGGCGGTGAAACCGAGGATTACGCAGGGCACCTGCTGTTCTCGCTGCTCGTATTCACGGATCGAACGGCTCAGCTCATAGCCATTCATGATGGGCATGTTGCAATCGGCAATCACCAGGTCGAAGTGCTCCTGGCGCCAGGCCTGAAACCCGGCGGCGCCATGTTGGGCTGCCGTGAACTGGTGCCCGAGGTAACCTAATTGCTGGCACATCAGCAAACGGTTCGCCGGGTGGTCGTCCACTACCAGCACATTGAGCACCGCCGCGGCTGTTGGCGCCTGAGACTTGAGCTCGTCCAGCGCTTCAATGGGCTTGAGGCAGGTCATCTTCAGGCTGACCTGCACTTGAGTGCCCACCATTGGCACGCTGCTCAGGCTCAGTTGCCCACCCATCATCTCGCACAGGCTGCGACAGATCACCAGCCCCAGGCCCGCTCCGCTCCTGGCCAGGTGCCCGGAGTTGTCCGCCTGGGCAAAGGGTTCGAACAGGCGCAATTGGTCGTCCCGGCTGATGCCGATGCCTGTGTCCTCGACCACCAGCTTCATCTGCACCTCTTGGGGCTGCTCGGTGGCTTGCACCTGCACCTTGATCTTCACCTGCCCGCGCTCGGTGAACTTGATCGCGTTGCTGACCAGGTTGGACAGCACCTGCTTGAAGCGCAGCGGGTCTATCAGCACGGCGGTGTTGTCGAGGTTGGGGTCGAATTCGAGTAACAGGCTGAGGGTTTTCTGGCGGGCCAGACCATCGAAGACGCGCACCACCGATTCGATCACTTCGCGCAGGTTCACGCGCTCGGGAGCCAGGCTCAGGCGGCCGGATTCGATACGTGCAATGTCGAGGATATCGCCGATCAGCTCCAGCAGGTCCTTGGCCGAGTTGTAGGCCACTTCGATAGCCGGACGGTCGAGATGGCCCTGATCGGCGCGCTTGAGCGTCAGTTCCAGCATCCCGATCACGGCATTCATCGGCGTGCGGATTTCATGGCTCATGGTGGCGAGGAAGGTGCTTTTGGCGCGGTTCGCCTCGTCGGCGCGTTCCTTGGCAGTGCGCAACTCGTCGAACAGTTGGCGCCGGTCACTGATATCGATCCAGCCACCGATGATGCCCTGGACTTCGCCGTCCGAGTCGCGATAGGGCAGGATCCAGTGGTAGATCGTGAGTTTTTTGCCGTGAATGTGCAGGGTGCGATCAAGGATCAGCGGAGTGCCTTCCACCACCACCCGTTGGTAGTCGGCATGGTACTGCGCGGCTTCAGGCGCCAGGGCCATGTCCATTTGCACCACACTCTTGCCGATGACCTCTTCGCGTTTGACCCCGAACACTTGCAGGTAGCTGTCATTGCAGGTCTGCAACAGGCCCTTGCGATCACGCACATAGATTGGGTGCGGTGTTTCATTGACCAGTGCGCGCATGAACTCGAACTGGTCATTGAGGGCGCGCTCGGCCATTTTGCGGTGCTTGATCTGGCGGCGCATGTAGGCGTTCCAGGTCAGGGAAATCAGCAGCAGCAACCCGGTGCCAATGATGATTTGCGCAATCAGTTGGTGGTAATTGCGCCAGTAACTGTCCGAGGCTGGCGTGTAACCGCGCCAGCGGCTGTTGATCACGCCCATTTCGTCCGGGGCAATGCTCAGCAGCGCCTTGTCCAGGATTGAGCTCAGTTCGACGGCACCGCGCGGCGTGGCCAGGGCGAAGGTGGCGGGCAGCGTGCCAATGCTGGCGCTGATCTGCAGTTTGTCCTGGAACACCTGGGAGGCCAGGAAATAGTTGGCGATGACCAGTGAGTTCACTGCCCCGTCCACGCTTCCCTGAGCCAGCATTTCCGAGGCCTTGAAGGTATCGCTGACTTCCACCAGGCGAATCTGTGGGAAGTTTTCTTGCAAGGTTTTTTCCAGCGGGTTACCGAGGGTGATTGCCAGGCGCTTGCCTGCCATCTGCTCCAGGTTTGTGGCCGCGTCGGGCTCCTTGCGGGTCAGCAGGACGTAGGAGTTTTCCAGGTACGGGCGGCTGAAGCTGAGCTGAACCTCGCGTTCGGTGCTGGGGACGATGGCCCCGATGATATCGGCTTTACCCGTGGTGAGCTGCTCGATCATCGTGCTGACTTCGCGACTGCGCTGTATTTCAAAACGCAGGCCGGTGCGCAGGCGGATCAGTTCCAGCAGGTCGGCGGTAATACCGCGAAAGTTGCCGTCGGCATCGAAGAACGTCAGCGGCGCGAACGTCTCATTGACCACGACTTTTACCACCGGGTGATCTTTGAGCCAGCGCTCTTCACGCTGGGTCAGTTGCAGTTTCTTGTCGGTCAGCAAGATGTCGCTGCCGGCGCTCCAGCGCTTGGCAATGCTGTCTCGTTCATTAACGGGGACGGCCGTCAGCACCGCGTCGACGATGCTCTGTAGAACCTCCTGATCGTGACGCAAGGCGAAGCTGAACCCATAGGCTTCATGCTTGCCGAAGTTGGCCATGTGGATATTTTTGAGGTAGCCCTTGTTGATCATGTAATGGGTGGAAATAGTGTCCCCCAGAAACACATCCGCCTGATCGAACGCCACGGCATTGAGCGCGTTTTGATAGGAAGGAAAGGCGCGGATATCCGCCTGCGGGTATAACTTTTCCACTTCGTTCAGCGGCAGGTAGTGATAAACAAGGCTCAAGCGCAGGCCGGCCAGACCATCGCTTAAACTGCGCGTTTCACCTTCGCGGGTCACCAGTACGGGCTGGTCCACCGCATACGGCTGCGACAGGATGAGTTTCGGGTTGGCGGCCTCAAAGCCATTGGATGAGCCCAGCAGGTCGATTTCCCCGGTTTCCAGCGCATGGATCGCGGCGTCTCGTGTCGGATAACGCAATACCTTGACGGGCAGGGCCATGGCTTTGGCCAGCAGCCCTGCGTAATCGGCGGTCAGGCCTTCATAGTCGCGACCGCTGGAGGTGAGGTCGAAGGGCGGATAGTCGGGTGCCGAGGTGCCCAGTACCAGCTCGCGTTTGTACATTAGCCACTGGCGCTGGGTCTTATCCAGCTGAATATCGAGTTGAACGGTACCCGCGCGGCTCAATAAGGTGAAGTGTTCCGGTCCGATTTGAGGGGCCGCGGGCACGGTAGTGCTCAAGCACAGGCCGGCCAATAATATAATCAGATAGTCCTTTATACGCCTTGGCATCCGCTTTCTCACACTAGCGCGTTTCGTTTTGCCATCTCGATAAGTTCTACCAAGGACTTGGCTTTAAGTTTTTGCATCAGCCTTTTTTTGTAGGTACTTACTGTCTTGTTACTTAGAAACATACCTTTGGCGATTTCTTTGTTTGTACGACCTTGTGCAAAAAGTTGCAGCACCATCAGTTCCCGGTCGTTCACGGCCTTGAATAACTCAAGTTCCAGTGCGTCCTTGCTGTCGGCGCCATTGGAATTGAGTGCCTGGCTGGGGAAGTAGTTGTAGCCAGACAGTACCGCACGAATGGCACTCAGCAGTTCGCTCAGGTCGCCTTCCTTGCACACATAGCCGTCTGCGCCCGAGCGCATGCAGCGGGTGGCAAACAACGTCGGGCTCTGGGCCGTCAGGATCAGGGTTTTCATCGAGGTGTTCATCGCGTTGAATCGGCAGAGCACTTCGAGGCCGTCGAGTTTTGGAATACTGATGTCCAGGATGATCAGGTCGGGCAGGCATTCGCGAACCATTTGTATCGCGTCACAACCGTTGTCCGTTTCGCCAACGATTTTATAACCTTCGTGTTCCAGCAACATGCGAATCGCCAGCCTGATAACCGGGTGATCATCAATGATAAAAACCGTGTTCATAATCATATTCCATGCAAGTGCAAATAAAGCGGGCACATTAGCTCAGAAGAAGAGGGAGGAGGACGAGCGTTGGGGGGAGTAGATATAAAACAGGAGAATTCCTACATAATAAAAGGTAACGACCTACGGTTCGATAAGGCTTTGCGTCGTCGGATGTAAGTAATAGTTGGATCAGTAAGCCTTGGAGCCGTGCCTGGGATTCGGCGATGGTTTTGCGGCGATTGTTTACCGGTGAACGGTGTTTATAGTCCTACAGTTATAACGAGAGCAGTGGCGCAATCAACTCTGTCAGTGCATCTTTATTCAGGGGCTTCAATAAATAACCAAGCAGGGGCAGCCCGCGCCGCCGGGCCTGGAGTGTCAGGTTGGACAACTCTGTTGCGGGCAGCCCGCTCAACAGGATTGCGCCGGTGATGAAGTGTTGGCGGCTGGCAATGTCTACCAGTTCCAGCCCAGGCAGGTCAGGCAGGCATTGATCGCACAGCATCAAGTCAAAGGGGCGGGTGGCGCAAGACATCGAGCGGATCGCCTGCTCGGCATTTTCCGCAAGGGTCAGTTGTTCGAAACCGAAGCTTTTGAGCAGGCACTGCGTGGCCAGGAGTTGAAAGGGATGATCCTCCACCAATAGGATTCGAAGACGGGGTATGGGCATAGAAGGCACATGGCTCAGTCAGAGGGGCGTGACGTAGGAATTGCGTGTCGGGTTCGCAAGAAGCGTGCTCGATTATTCCTCGAGCGGATGTGCGAATTCGATCAGGCCGCTCTGTTCCCGTCGTAGGTAAAGTCTGTACGGGACGCAGGCGGCATAACCTAAGGTTTTACTGTGGGCTGGATCGCCCGGTCATCTCCCGTGCCATTTCGGTGGCGTAGCTGTCGGTCATGCCGGCGATAAAGTCGATCATGCGCAGAAACGAAGCGTGCAGCGACCAGGCTGGGTTCGGCGCGCTGTTGCCCAGCAAGTCAAGGATGCGTCGGTTCTTGAACGACGGCGTGCGCCCGCCATGCTGCTCCAGGGCGGCACCGCAAAACGCGTTCAGCAGGATTTCCAGGGTGGTGTAGGCGCCGATCTCGTGCAGGGTCTTGCGTTTGTCCTGGAAGATTTTCTTGCGCGCCATGTCCTTGGCGTCCAGTACACAGCGCTTGGCCGGGCCGTGCATGTGTTCCACCAGGTCGCCCGGCAGTGTGCCGGCGAGCAATGCGTCCTGCTGCTCGACGAAGGCGCGTGCCGCTGCGTTGGTCAGGTGCTCGATGGCCTTGCCGCGCAGGATCGCCAGCTTGCGCCGGCGTGAATCCTGCGGGCCCAGTTGCCGGTAGGTCTGGGGCAAATCATCACCCACCAGGTCGAGCAGCAGCGACTCGACTTCGGCATATTCGAGCAGCTCCATTTCCAGGCCGTCTTCGAGGTCGATCAAGGCGTAGCAGATATCATCGGCCGCCTCCATCAGGTAGACCAGCGGGTGACGGGCCCAGCGTTGCTCTTCCAGCTGGGGCAGGCCGAGCTTGTGGGCGATCTGTTCAAGGATCGGCAACTCGCTCTGATAACAACCGAACTTATGCTTCTTGTAGCCCAACGAATCCGCGTGGCGGGCGGTCCAGGGGTACTTCAGGTAAGTGCCGAGGGTGGCGTAGGTCAGCCGTGTGCCGCCGTCGAACTGGTGGTACTCCAGCTGGGTAAGCACCCTGAAGCCTTGGGCATTGCCTTCGAAATTGAGGAAATCGTTGCGTTCGGCACTGCTCATGTCATCCAGCCAGCCGCGTCCGGCCGCCTGTTGGAACCAGTGG
Organism: Pseudomonas sp. PA-6-3C; assembly: GCF_021605825.1. Lineage (NCBI taxonomy): Bacteria > Pseudomonadati > Pseudomonadota > Gammaproteobacteria > Pseudomonadales > Pseudomonadaceae > Pseudomonas > Pseudomonas sp. PA-6-3C. Next base: position 21,349 of record NZ_WKDV01000011.1, on the reverse strand, counting down.
CGAATGGCATCTTCACCCGAGTGCCCGAACGGCGGGTTGCCGATGTCATGGGCCAGGCAAGCCGATTGCACCACCATGCCCAGGTCGCTTGGCTCGCACCAGTCGGGCAGGGCGCTGCGCAAGGTTTCGCCGACACGCATGCCAAGGGAGCGGCCGACGCAGCTGACTTCCAGGGAGTGGGTCAGACGTGTATGGATATGGTCATTACTGGACACCGGGTGCACTTGAGTCTTGCGGCCCAGGCGGCGGAACGCGCCGGAGAAAATAATCCGATCGTGGTCTTTGTGGAACGGACTACGGCCGAGTTCTTCCGGGCTGTGCAGGGGTTTTCCAAGACGTTCGCGGGTAAGCAGGGTGGGCCAATCCAAGGCGGTTACTCTCCGTGCGGTGAATGACCCTCCCAGCTTCCCGGTTCAGCGCGGCATCGGCAAGCAAAAATCTACAGGCCGGCCGCATCGATATCGATTAACAGCAAGCGCTGACCGTTATCGAAGAACTGCCCGGCGGTGAGGCAGTATTGGTTGGTAGTGGCATCGCGGTAGGTCGACGACAGCGTCAGGCGCCGCTCCTCCCAGCCTTCGGCGAGCAGGTGATAGAAGTATGGCCGCCATGACCAGTTGTGGCCCAGGTAGCGGCTGTCGGCCTGCCAGGCATCCTGGCGCCACTCGAAGTTGGGCGTCAGCTGGGTGCCATGGCGGTCGCACTGGTAAAAGCGCAGCAGCCATGGAAAGTCCGGCAATTGGGGCAGTTGATCGAGCGGCGCGCGGGCCTGTGCCCAGCGTTGGAGGATGCTCATCAGCTCGGCCAATTGCACGCGCAACTGCATCACACGGCCACGCTCGGCGAGTTTGTGTTGCACGTAAACCCCGCGCAGTTGGGCAAAGCGCGCGACGAACGCATCGGCCGCAAACCAGTCCAGTTGGGCCTGGGCAAACAGATAACCCTGCACATAACGCGCGCCGCACTCCAGGGCAAAATTCAGTTGCGCCTCGGTTTCCACGCCCTCGGCGATGATCCAGCAGCCGGTTTTTTCGGCCATTTGCGCCAGCGCCCGCACCACGTCACTGCTCGGCCCGCCTTTGGCGGCTTCCTGGAACAGGCGCATGTCGAGCTTGAGAATGTCCGGCTGCAGCGCCAGTACGCGGTCGAGTTGCGAATAGCCGGCACCGAAGTCATCGATGGCGATGCGTGCGCCAGCGTCGCGATAGCGTGCGACCACCTCGGCCAGGCGCTGGATGTCGCCGCCCAGCTCGGTGATTTCAAACACAATGCGCCGCGGATCGACATTGTGGGCCTGCACTTGTTTCAGGCTGGGCAAGGCTTGGCCAGGGCGCAGGCGGTTGATCCAGCGCGGTGAGATATTCAGGCTCAGAAACCAGTCGGCGGGGGCTTCATGCAGGCGGCTCAAGGCGTTTTCGCGGATCTGCCGGTCCAGACGGCGCAGGGCCACACCCGGTGTGCGTGGGTCGGCAAACAGCGGGCCTACCGACTGCAAGTGACCATCGGCCTGACGCAAGCGGCCCAGGGCCTCGACGCCGGCAATGCGCCCGGTGGCGGTGTCGATGAATGGCTGGAAACAGGCGAGCGGTTGCCCGTCGATCACGGGGCCTCCTTAAGAGAGCTGGCGAAAAAAAGGCCCGGCCCTCAGTGACGAGGGCCGGGCCGATTCTGTTTGCAAGAATGCAGCCAGCCAGCTTCAGCCTTTACGCTGCATGGCCAATTTGATCAGCGGGATCAAACCGGCACCCAGCCGCACCAGGCGCGTCAGGCTGCTGATGCCGCCGCCCTTGGCGCCCTTGCCGGTGAAAAAGCCCATCAGGGTCACCGCCGCCACGCCCCACAGCGGCGCGTGCTTGATGCCCAGGCTGTCTTGCCAGTTGTGGCGCATGTCGCGCATTTTGTTCAACGGCGCCATCAGTTGCTGGGACTCGTGACGGATCTCCTGGCGATGCATTTCCATGCGCAGGCGAATCAACGCCTTGCGCATTTCCCGGCGCGAGGTGTTTTGCGGGATTTCAGTCATGCTCATGGCAGCAGGCGCTCCCGATCATTGGCCAACTCTTCAAGGGTGGCGTGGAAGGGCGTGGACTCATCGAACACCGCCGCTTTCAAGCGCACCCCGCAGAAGGCCGCGGCCAGGCTGTAGAACACGCAAAGGCAGATAATCCCGGTGAGACGATAGCCGGTGTCCCACACCAGAATCATCACCAGCGTCGACAACCCCACCAGCAATAACAGCGCAAACACCAGCGCCAAGCCTGCAAACAGCAGCAGGCTCACGGTGCGGGCCTTCTGTTCCTGCAACTCGATGCCAAATAATTCGACGTGGCTGTGCAGCAAGCCCAGAACGGCTGCGCCCAGGCGTCGTGAAGTGGAACTGGTGCCCGTGGACGAGCCGGTTTCGCCGATAGACATGATAGTTAGCGCCTTGTAGCCAGCAGACCGATCAAAAAGCCCACGCCGGCGGCAATGCCTACAGACTGCCAAGGGTTGGCCTGCACGTAATCTTCGGTGGCCGTGACCGCCGCCTGGCCGCGTTCACGCAGGGAATCTTCGGTCAGTTGCAGGGTTTCACGGGCTTTGAGCAGGCTCTCGTGAATCTTGCTGCGCAGCTCATCGGCCTGGTCACCGGCGAGTACGGCGGTGTCGTCGAGCAACTTTTCGGTGTCGCTGACCAGGGTTTGGAAATCCGCCATCAGTATTTCTTGAGCAGTCTTTGCAGTTCTTCTGGCCATGGGTATCTCCGTGATTGGCTGATCTGGTTTGGTACGTGTGGTTTCGAGTCACCGGTTTCGGTGAAGGTTCACTTCAATTGTCTGGTACAGCTTTTGCTTTGCCTTGGTGCGCAGGCCTTGGGGCTTGCGCCGAGTCGGGGCGGATCGAGGCCAATGCCTGGAAAAACCTTACCCTAAATCACACAAACTCGCGGAAAAACCCTGTCGGCAACGGCCCATTGTGTTGATCGCTGCGCTAAAGCGGTTCACGCCCTCTCAAGAGGGGCGGTGCCGGTGGTGCCAATTTAGTGCGCGCAACCCTGGCTTGAACCGCTTTGGTGCTTTTTGCCTTGAATGCAGGCCTGCCAACCTCCATGGAAAATTTGCAAAGCGCAGTGGACACCCTCGTCCACAGCTCCAATACCCTGTTTATCCTGATTGGTGCGGTCATGGTCCTGGCCATGCACGCCGGCTTCGCGTTCCTCGAAGTCGGCACCGTGCGCCAGAAAAACCAGGTCAACGCCCTGTCGAAAATCCTCAGTGACTTCGCCATCTCGACCCTGGCTTATTTCTTTATAGGCTATTGGATCTCCTATGGCGTGAGCTTTATGCAGCCGGCGGCGGTGATCAGCGCCGACCACGGCTATGGCCTGGTGAAGTTCTTCTTTCTGTTGACCTTCGCGGCAGCGATCCCGGCGATCATTTCCGGCGGCATTGCCGAGCGAGCCAAATTCGCCCCGCAATTGTGTGCCACCGCGCTGATCGTGGCGTTTATCTACCCGTTTTTCGAAGGCATGGTGTGGAACGGCAATTTTGGCCTGCAAGCCTGGTTGCTCGCGCGCTTTGGCGCCAGCTTCCATGACTTTGCCGGCTCCGTGGTGGTGCACGCCATGGGCGGCTGGCTGGCGCTGGCGGCGGTGTTGCTGTTGGGCCCGCGCAACGGGCGCTACAGGGAAGGGCGGCTGGTCGCGTTTGCGCCTTCGAGCATTCCGTTCCTGGCGCTGGGTTCGTGGATTTTGATCGTCGGCTGGTTCGGCTTTAACGTGATGAGCGCGCAAACCCTCAACGGTGTCAGCGGCCTTGTCGCCGTCAACTCACTGATGGCGATGGTCGGCGGTACGGTCGCAGCCTTGGTGATCGGCCGCAATGACCCTGGCTTCCTGCACAACGGCCCGCTGGCAGGGCTGGTGGCGATTTGCGCCGGCTCCGACCTGATGCACCCGGTGGGCGCGTTGGTCACCGGTGTGGTCGCGGGTGGGCTGTTCGTGTGGTGCTTTATTGCCGCCCAGGATCGCTGGAAGATCGACGACGTGCTGGGCGTATGGCCGCTGCATGGCCTGTGTGGTGTGTGGGGCGGCATCGCCTGCGGGATCTTTGGCCAGACCGCATTCGGTGGCCTGGGCGGCGTCAGCCTGATCAGCCAGTTGATCGGCACCGCGCTGGGCGTGGCCGTGGCATTGGGCGGCGGCTTGCTGGTATACGGCGTGATCAAGCGCGTACACGGGCTGCGCCTGAGTCAGGAGCAGGAGTATTACGGCGCGGATCTGTCGATTCACAAAATTGGTGCGGTCAGCCAGGATTGATCGACTGTCTGGCAACATGCTGGCCCGCTCGCCACAGTCAGGTGGGTGGGCTTAGAATGGTTGCCTGTTTTTGATCGGGTCCATTCGCCATGCTTCCTGAATGCCAGTTGTTCGGCACCCTGGGTTGCCATCTCTGCGAACTTGCTGAAGCCGAAATCATGCCGCTCGTCGAGGGCGGGTTGCTGGTGGAGTTGGTGGATATCACTGACCCCGACGACCTCATTGAAGTTTACGGACTGCGCATCCCGGTGCTTCGGCGCGCCGATACAGGGGCGGAGCTGGATTGGCCGTTCGAGACCGAACAGGTGGTCAACTTCCTTAAATAGCGCGAGCCCGGTGGCTTGCCGACCACCAGGCTTTGGTTGTTCAAGCGTTTTAAGTGTTCTCCAGACCGCAGCGCTCATGCGCGATCAAGTCATCGTGGGTTTCGCGCCGCCGTATTAATTTGGCGTGTGCTCCCTCCACCAGCACTTCTGGTGGGCGCCCTCGGGAGTTGTATTGGCTGGCCATGCTCATCCCATAAGCGCCACATGAGAAAATCGCCAACAAGCTTGCGTCTTCCAGTACGGGCAGGGGCCGGCCTAATGCGAAGTGATCGCCGGTTTCACAAATGGGGCCAACAATGTCGACCTCTTCCAGAGGCGCGGCTCCCGCCTTACGGACGCTTTCGCTCAACGCCGTCCAATGGCCGGAAAAGTCGCCAAATCGGGTTGGCCAGATGACGTGATTCGCGCCGTATAAAGTGGGGCGCAGCAGGACGTTCATACCCGCATCAACAATTGCAATCTTGCGATCCCAGCCTTGTTTGATGTACTCGACCGTGGTGAGTAAAACGCCCGCGTTCGCGCTGATCGAACGGCCCGGCTCAATGATGAAGCGCAGACCTTGGCGTTTCAGTTCTTGCAGACGCTCACAAATATGCGCTCCCGTTTCAGTCAGTGAACAGACGGGATTGCTTTCGTTGCCGTATTGCGCTGGAAACCCACCGCCGATATTGATGAACTCAATCGGGCAGTCAGCGGCCTGAAGCCGGTTGACCATTTCTTCAATCTTGTCGATGGCAGACAAGTAGGTGTGGGCCGATGGGATCGGGGACCCGAGATGTATATGGATGCCAACCACATCGACGCTCGCGTAACGCTTTGGGGTAAACAGTTCATAGGCGCGTTCAATCGGTATGCCAAATTTCGTCTGGCGGCCGCCAGTGGCCGTTTTCTCATGGGTACCGGCATCCACCACATCCGGATTGACCCGAATGGCCACCTTTACACGCTTGCCGGCCGCCGACGCTACCGCATCCAGGCGCAGCAACTCTGCCTCGGACTCCACATTGAAAAGGAATACGCCCACGTCAACGGCATAGCTGATTTCTTCGTGGGACTTGCCGACACCCGCGAACACTATCTTGTCTGCGGTCACGCCTGCCATCAGTGCCCGGTACAGTTCACCGCCACTGACCACATCGAGGCCGGATCCTTGGTCGACCAAGAGCTTGAGGACGCTGAGATTGCTGCAGCTTTTAACCGAGAAGCAAATCAAAGGCGCCAGTGCAGAAAATGCGTTTTGTAGTACGGCATAGTGATTTTTCAGCGTCTGTGCTGAATAGAGATAAACAGGGCTGCCGTGCTGTTCGACAATGGCACTTACATCCACTTGCTCTACATGTAAATGGCCGTTGATAAAATTAAAATGGTCCATCTTCCTACCTCGATTGGATGACTCCGACTAAACGCACTGACAACTTTCTCGGCGCAGACGATGAAGTGTGCATGGCGAAAAAATAAAGAAAAAATATCAAAATGATGGCCATCTATTCATTTCTGATATGGTTCGCCCCCTTCAATTCAACGCGTGGGTGTGCTCATGAATTTCAGTTTTCGCCATGTGGAAGTGTTCTGGGCGGTCATGACCACCGGCAGTGCGACCGCTGCCGCGGCATTGCTGCATACCTCGCAGCCCACTATCAGCCGCGAGCTGAGTCGTTTTGAAACTTTGACTCAGTTGACCTTGTTCAAACGCGCGGGCGCGAAACTGATTCCCACCGAGCATGGCCTGATGCTCTTCGATGAAGTTCAGCGCAGCTATGTGGGCCTGGCTCGCGTCAAGAACGCCGCTGAGGCCATCCGGCACTTTCGCCATGGGCAAATTTCGCTGACCTGCCAGCCTGCGTTTTCGAATGCCTTGCTGCCACAGGTCTGCCAGGATTTTTGTATTAAGTTCCCGGGTGTCAGCATCAATGTCACGCCGCAGGAATCTCCTGCCTTGGAAGAGTCACTGACGGCTCAGCGTTATCATTTGGGGCTGACTGAAACCCTTGAGACACCACCTGGAACCCACAGCGAAACCTTGTTAAACCTTGATGTGGTGTGTGTATTGCCTTCTCATCATGTGCTTAATGCAAAAGCAGTCCTCACGCCAGAGGACTTCAATGGGCAAAACTTTGTTTACCTTGCGGCGGATGACCCCTACAGGATCAAAACCGACGCGATCTTTCAGCAGGCGGGCATTGAGAGACGGCTGGTGGTCGAAACGCATAACGCCAGCGCTGTGTGTGCGACCGTCAACCTGGGTGTCGGCGTTGCAATCGTCAATCCGCTCACTGCGCTGGACTATGTGAGCAGAGGTTTGCAGATCCGGCGTTTTTCCCATTCGATTTCTTACTGTGTGAGTGTCGTGCGGCCGTTGCACCGCCCTGAATCGTCCAGCGTCATTCACTTTGTGGATGTGCTGCGCAGCCATTGTCAGCGCATAAGTGCTCAGTTGCAGAACCTCTGAGCAGGCCCACTGGTCGTGCACGGGTGCTCTTGATCGCCCGGGCGCGTTTTCGCGATGGCGAGTTTCCGAATATTAAGTTACTGTATGTTTGTACAGCGATTGAATAGAGGGAACGCCCGTGGTGAATGTTGAACAACTGAAAAGCAGCGTCAATCGCATGTCCGCCGACGTCGTGCGCGACGCGGTGAATGAGCTGCGCCTCGACGGCCTGGTCACGGAAGGCAAGACGCCGTTTAACAAAGTGCATTTCAATACCTGCTTTGCCGAGATCGAGGCGTTGTTCCAGCGCGCCGGTTACCACAAGCAGTTGGACGTGGTGGGTTACCAGGGCTTGTTGTACGCGCTCTACGATCCCGGCCGCTGGGAAGCGGTGGACGTGTTGCGCTGGCTCAAGGAATTTACCGAGGCGGCCAGCGCCTCGCCGGTGTTGCGAGCGCAATTGGCCAAGGCCTGAGATCCGCCCTAGGCCCAATCGCGTTCCATGCGGGATAATGCCTGCCGGTTTATCCAGGTTTCGAGCATTGCATGTCCACATCCGCTTTCTCTGCGTCCCAGCATCAAGCCAGCACCTTGTACCTGCCGCCCGGCCCCTGGGCGACGGTGCTCGATTGCCTGTGCGAGCACTTTCCGGCGATCAGCCGTGAACACTGGCTGGACCGCGTCGCCCGTGGCCGCGTCTTGGACATCAATGGCCTGCCAATCAGCCTGGACCTCGCCTACAAGGAAGGCCTGTGCATTTATTATTTCCGCGAAGTGCCGAATGAGAAGGTGATCCCGGTTCAGGAAAGCATCCTGTATGCCGATGAGCACTTGGTAGTGGCCGACAAACCACACTTTCTGCCGGTGACCCCGGCCGGCGAATACGTCGAGCAAACCCTGTTGCGCCGCCTGATTCGTCGCCTGGACAACCCCGCGCTGGTGCCCCTGCATCGCATTGATCGGCACACGGCGGGGCTGGTGCTGTTCTCGGCCAACCCGCAAACCCGGTCGGCGTATCAACAGCTGTTTCCCACACGGCGCATCGATAAATTCTACGAAGCCATTGCCCCGGCCTTACCCGACCTGACCTTCCCGCTGGTGCATAAAAGTCGCCTGGTCGATGGCCAGCCGTTCTTTCGCATGCAGGAAGGGCCGGGCGCCAGCAACACCGAAACGGCGGTGCAAGTGCGCGAGAAAAATGGCGGTCTGTGGCGCTACGGCCTGTTCCCCGTGACCGGCAAGAAGCACCAGCTGCGGGTGCACATGACGGCGCTGGGGGCGAGTATCTGCAACGACCCGTTCTACCCCGATGTGCTCAAAGATGCCGAGGACGACTACGCCAACCCACTCAAACTGCTGGCCCAGGGCGTGCGCTTTATTGACCCGGTGACCGGTGAACAACGCCATTTTCGCAGCCGCATCACCCTCGACTGGTAACCGCCAGAAACGACAAGGCCCGCACATGGCGGGCCTTGTGGGCAAACGCTTAAGACTTACAGGTCTTTAACGGTGCGAACCTGATCCTTGTTGATACGGGTCTGCTTGCCGTCAAGTTGTTCGAACTCGTAGAAGCCCGAAGCCTTGTCGTATTTAGGGGTGTCGACGGCCTGGATTTCGCGACCGTCATTCAGGGTGATCACTGTAGGCGAAGCGCAACCGGCGAGAGTGGCGAGGCCCAGTGCAAGCATGAGAGCGGCGATGGTCCGTTGAGTCATGAGTTTGTCTCCAAGAGAATTCTTTTAAATAGCTGACCTTGTGACGCGCATGGCGTCGACAAAGTTCCTTGTGCGAGGTTCATTCTGACACGCCAGACCCAGGGTGCAACAGCTCGGGTGTATTCAGATTGGCCAGGCGTGGGTCGTCAGCTTGGCATTCCAGGCCCACACCGCCCAACTGCAGGAATATCTTGCGCGGGCTGCGCTCACCGGCGTCCCATGCCTGTTGTACCTGGGTTTTGAGGTGGGTGGGGATGATGCAGATCAAGGGTTCCCAGAACTCGCCATGGCGTACCATTACCGGCACCTGCGGGTTGCGGTGTGCCGTCTCACACAAATCGGCCAACAGTCTCACGTCGATGTTGGGTACGTCACACGGCAGTATCAGCACATGCGCATGGCGCGCGGCGGCCAGGCCCGCGCGGATGCCCGCCAGCGGGCCGGGGAAGTCCGGGCTGTCGTCGCTCACCAACTGGTCGGCATAGGGCGCGTACTGCTCATGGTTGCGGTTGCACGAGATGATCAGGTCATTGGTCAGCGGTCGGGTCAGGCGCTGCAAATGTGCAACCAATGGCTGGCCGTGCCAGGGCAGCAGGCCTTTGTCCTGGCCGCCCATGCGTTGGCCACGGCCGCCGGCCAGCAGCAGGATCGAGTAAGGCAGGGGCGAAGAATCAAGCGACATGGTGGTTCCGCAGCGGCAGGCAAATAGGGGCCTGTGATATAACATCGGGCTGTTCATTCGACAACCGGACCAAGCCATGAAAGCCAAGGCTGATGCGCCCTTCGTACCCCTCAATATCGCTGTGCTGACTGTCAGCGACACCCGCACCCTGGACACCGACACCTCCGGCCAGGTCTTCGTCGATCGCCTGGCCGCCGCCGGCCACAACCTGGCCGAGCGCGTACTGCTCAAGGACGACCTGTACAAAATCCGCGCCCAGGTCGCCCACTGGATCGCCGAAGACGTGGTGCAAGTGGTGCTGATCACCGGCGGCACCGGCTTCACCGGCCGCGACAGCACGCCCGAAGCCGTCAGCTGCCTGCTGGACAAGCAGGTCGATGGTTTTGGCGAACTGTTCCGCCAGATCTCCGTGGCTGATATCGGCACCTCCACCGTCCAATCACGCGCCCTGGCCGGCCTGGCCAATGGCACGCTGGTCTGCTGCCTGCCGGGTTCGACCAACGCGGTGCGCACCGGTTGGGATGGCATCCTTGCCGAGCAACTGGATAACCGCCACCGCCCGTGCAACTTTGTGCCGCACCTGAAGCAGGCCGAACCCTGCGAATCCCGTGGATAAGCCTGGCAAGTCCGGTGCACTGATGCCGGTGGAACAAGCGCTGCAGCAACTACTGGACATGGCTGAAGCAACGCCGATTCGCGAGCACGACGTGCAGCCCTTGGCCGAGTGTGATGGCCGCGTATTGGCGCAAGATTTGGTCTCCACCCTCGACCTGCCGCCTTGGCCCAACAGCGCCATGGACGGTTACGCCCTGCGCCTGTCGGACTGGACCGGCGAGCCGCTGCCCGTGAGCCAGCGCATCTTCGCCGGCCAGGCACCGCAGCCACTGGCGGCCGGCACTTGCGCGCGCATCTTTACCGGCGCGCCGGTGCCCGAAGGCGCCGATTGTGTGCAGATGCAGGAAAACGCCGTGGTCCACGCCGACGACCGCGTGAGCTTCACCGAGCGCTTGCGGGCCGGCCAGAACATCCGCCCCCAAGGCCAGGAAACCACGGTCGGCGAGTTGGTGCTTAACGCAGGCACCCGGCTTGGCCCGATAGAGCTCGGCCTGGCTGCTTCCCTCGGGCATGACTGTTTAAGTGTGGTGCGCCGGGTACGCGTGGCCGTGCTGTCCACCGGCGATGAACTGATCGAACCCGGCCTGCCGCTGGGGCCGGGGCAGATCTACAACAGCAACCGGCGTGTGTTATGCAGCTGGCTTGTGCGCATGGGCTGTGAAGTGATCGATGCCGGGATTCTTCCGGATGACCTGGAAAAGACCCGCACACGCCTGGCAAGCCTGGGCAGTGTCGACCTGATCCTGTCCACCGGCGGTGTCTCGGTCGGCGAGGCGGACTTTCTCGGCATCGCCCTGCGCGAAGAGGGCGAACTGGCCCTGTGGAAACTTGCGATCAAGCCGGGCAAACCGCTGACCTTCGGGCACTTTCGCGGTGTGCCGGTGATTGGCCTGCCCGGCAACCCGGCGTCGACTTTGGTGACCTTTGCGCTGCTGGCCCGGCCCTATCTGCTGCGCCGCCAAGGCGTGCAGGACGTGGCGCCGCTGCGCTTCGAAGTGCCGGTGGGGTTCGTGTGGCCTCAGCCGGGCAACCGCCGCGAGTACCTGCGCGGGCGTATCGAGCAGGGCCGGGCGATTATCTACCGCAACCAGAGCTCCGGCGTGCTACGCAGCGCGGCGTGGGCCGAAGGGTTTGTGGAGGTGTTGGAGGGGACGACACTCGATATTGGCGACCGCGTCAATTTCATTCCCTTGAGTGAAGTCCTGAACTGACAATAGAGACCGACTGTGGGAGCTGGCTTGCCTGCGATGCAGACACCTCGGAGTGTCAGGTACACCCGGTTGATGCCATCGCAGGCAAGCCAGCTCCCACATTTGGATTTGTGTGCAGCTAGTAATCATCCCCACGCGCAGTCACATCCCGCTCCACCGGCTCGGCATTCGGGTCATAGCCCACCGGGAATTTGCCCTTGAGCGTCCACGCAAACGCAATAATCTCAGCCACCGTGCGGTACAACTCCTCCGGAATGCTGTCGCCCAATTCCATGCGCGCCAGCAGTTTCACCAACTCGGCATTCTCATAGATCGGCACTTCATTTTCCCGCGCCAACTTCAAAATGGCTTCGGCCAGGGCATCGTCGCCCTTGGCCGTCAGGGTTGGCGCTTGCTGGCCGTCGTACTTGAGGGCAATCGCCTGGCGTGGCGGAAGGGAGTTTTTCATGCGGTTTCATCCACCCAGCGTTGCTCCAATCCGGTTCGTGGCCCACGTGGCGGCGTACCGAGGTGGCAGTCCAGGTCGCCGACATTGATGCCCGAGGTCACCAGGCGCTCGCGCAAGCTGCCCAAATGGCTTTCGATCAGGCTGGCGGTAAACGGGCGCGAGGCCCACAGCTGGCTGGACAATTTGCCCTGGGTCAGTTGCGCCTGCACCTGCAACGGCCCCAGCGGCTCCATGTCGAAGGCCAGCTCGACGCGCCAGAGCATTTGCTTGGGGTCTTTCTTGTCCTTGCGCTCCGGTTGGTCCTTGTCCGGCGGCGGTTCTTCACGCTGGAACTTGACCTGCAACGGCACAATGTCCTGCAAGGTGCGCATGGGGATTTCCAACTGCCAAGTGGTTTGCAGGCGGCCATCGGCGGTAGTGCCGGTTTGCTCCAGGCTCGATAACTGGTGGCTTTGCAGCCGGGAAATGGCCCCGGCGGCCAGGCGCAGCAGGTTTTCCAGGTCGCCTTCGCCTGCAAGTTTGGCCATCAGCCGGTCCGGCAGCGGAAAGCCCGCCGGGGCTTGTCGTGCGCCGATCTGGCCGAGGGTGCTGAGCGGGTTGCGCACGAAGTTGGGCAGTACCTGGGCCAGGGTATTGGCGGCGAGGATGGCGTTCAGATTAGTGGCGGCGGGCAGCGCCGGCAGCAGTTCGGCGACCAGCCGCAGCAGGCTGCCTTTCATGTCCAGCGGTGGCACTTGCGGGTCTTGCCCGGCCAGCAGTTTGGCTTCAAGAAACACGCCGCTACTTTGTACCAACTGCGCCAGCACCTTGGGGTTGCTGACTTGCGCCAGGTCGGGCAGGGCGTTGAGCAAGCGCGCGGCGGCGGCGCGCAGGTCGCTGGAGGTGGTGTCGTCGGCAGGCAGGCTTTGCAGCGCGTTGAACAGCACATCCAGCGAGCCTTGGCGACTTTGCTGGGTCGACAACTGTTGCGCCACGGCCAGTTGATCCTTGAGACCGCTCAACGGCACGAAATTCAGGGTCTGCGCATTTTGCACCACGGCGCTGAGCAAGCTGCCGACCCGCAGCGGCTGCGGGCTTTCCAGACTCAACGTGGTGCCGGCCAGGGCGTTATTGAGTACGCTGACCAATGAGCGATAGATCGCCGGTTGCGCGGTGCCTTGCGGCAGCATCTGGGTGGTCAGCACCTTGGCCTGCAACAGCGTGCCCACCGGCAGTTGCGTGGTGTCGATGCGGGTCAGGGCGGCCACATTGGCGCTCAGGGCTTGCTGCAAGGTGATGGTCAGGTTGCCGGTCGGCGTCTGGCTCACCGCCACGTTGCTGCCCAGCGGCAACGGCTGGGCGCTGCTGGCCTGTACCAATGTCTGGCGGCCGCCTTCGAGGGTCAACTTGAGCAACAGCTGAAATGCATCGCCGCCTTGTTTAAGCGCTATCACCTCGGCGTTCGCGGTTTTGCCAGGGTCGATCAGGCCGGTCTGCGGCTCCAGCAGTTTCAACAACTCGCCGGTCGGCGGCAGCGGGGCAGGCCCGGGCGTCGGTGCTGGCGGCAGCGTAGGAAGGTTGATCTCACCGGTCATCGTGCGCGTCGTCTCTGGGGAAATTGCCCTCTTTAGAGTAGGGCATCACATGTATAATGCCGCCCGTCTGCAAAGAGAGCGGTAAAAACCTCACAACTATTTGATCCAGCTCTCTAAAATCGGTCGCCAAAGCCGTTATTGTGCACTTCTCTATAACGGCCGCTGCACCGCCGACTTGAACCGTAAAGGCCCGCGATCTTTTGACCAGCCCTCTTCTAGAAGCCGTAGCGCTTGCCTGTGAACGCGACCTGCGCCTGCTGTTCGAGCACCTCGAACTGCGGCTGGCGGGCGGCGACATGGTGCAGATCAGCGGCCCCAATGGCAGCGGCAAGACCAGTTTGCTGCGCCTGCTGGCCGGGTTGATGCAGCCGACGGCCGGTGAGGTTCGACTCAACGGCAAGCCCCTCAACGAACAACGCACCGAGCTTGCGCGCAACCTGATCTGGATCGGCCACGCCGCCGGCATCAAGGACGTGCTCACGCCGGAAGAAAACCTCAGCTGGCTCAGCGCCCTGCATCATCCGGCGCCCCGCGATGCCATCTGGCAAGCCTTGGCCGCTGTTGGCCTTAAAGGCTTCGAAGATGTCCCTTGCCACACCTTGTCCGCCGGCCAGCAGCGCCGCGTGGCGCTGGCACGTTTGTATCTGCCTGGCCCGCCGCTGTGGATTCTCGACGAACCCTTCACCGCCCTCGACAAGCAGGGCGTCGCCCAACTCGAAGAACACCTGGCACAGCACTGTGAACAGGGTGGCCTGGTGCTGCTCACCACCCACCACACGCTGGCGCGCAGGCCCGCCGGTTACTGCGACCTGGATTTAGGGCGGTGGTCGGCATGAGTGTGTTCGCGCTGTTAGTCGCCCGTGAAGCCCGCCTGTTGTGCCGTCGCCCGGCCGAATTGGCCAATCCTTTGGTATTTTTCGCTATCGTCATCGCGCTGTTCCCGCTGGCAGTCGGCCCCGAGACTAAACTGTTGCAAACCTTGTCCCCGGGACTGGTGTGGGTGGCCGCGCTTTTATCGGTGCTGCTCTCGCTGGACGGGCTGTTTCGCAGTGATTTTGAAGACGGTTCCCTCGAGCAGTGGGTCCTTTCGTCGCACCCCTTGCCACTTCTGGTACTGGCCAAGGTGCTGGCACACTGGGTTTTTTCCGGCTTGGCGCTAGTATTGCTCTCGCCGCTGCTGGCGATGATGCTCGGCTTGCCCGTCGAGTGCCTGCCGGTGTTGCTCCTGTCCTTGTTACTCGGTACGCCGGTGCTCAGCCTGTTGGGGGCGGTGGGCGCAGCGTTGACCGTCGGTTTGAAGCGGGGTGGCCTGTTGCTGGCCCTGCTGATTCTGCCTTTGTACATCCCGGTGTTGATCCTGGGCAGCGGCGCCTTGCAGGCCGCGCTCATGGGCATGCCGGCGACCGGTTACCTCCTGTGGCTTGGCAGCCTGACCGCCCTGGCGGTAACCCTGACACCCTTTGCTATAGCGGCTGGCCTGAAGATCAGCGTCGGCGAATAATGAGGTCTGGCCAAGTGTTATGCCTTGGCCAGTAAAGACCCTGAGCTTTGCGCAATGACGCACAGCCACCGTGATGGAAACAGCAATGAACTGGACCTGGTTTCACAAGCTCGGCTCGCCCAAATGGTTTTACGGCATCAGCGGCAAATTGCTGCCGTGGTTGAGCATCGCCGCCATTTTGCTGATCGGCATCGGCCTGGTCTGGGGCCTGGCCTTCGCGCCGCCGGACTACCAGCAAGGCAACAGCTTTCGCATCATCTATATCCACGTGCCCGCCGCCATGCTGGCGCAGTCCTGCTATGTGATGCTGGCGGTGTGCGGCATCGTCGGGCTGGTGTGGAAGATGAAACTGGCCGACGTGGCCCTGCAATGCGCCGCGCCCATCGGCGCCTGGATGACCGCCGTGGCGCTGGTCACCGGCGCGATCTGGGGCAAACCCACCTGGGGTTCGTGGTGGGTGTGGGATGCGCGACTGACCTCCATGCTGATCCTGCTGTTCCTGTACTTCGGCCTCATCGCCCTGGGCAATGCCATCAGCAACCGCGACAGCGCGGCCAAGGCCTGTGCGGTGCTGGCGATTGTCGGCGTAATCAACATTCCGATCATCAAATACTCGGTGGAGTGGTGGAACACTCTGCACCAGGGCGCCACCTTCACCCTCACCGAAAAACCGGCGATGCCCGTGGAAATGTGGGCGCCGCTGCTGCTGATGGTGCTGGGGTTCTACTGCTTCTTCGGCGCCGTGCTGCTGATGCGCATGCGCCTCGAAGTGCTCAAGCGTGAAGCCCGCACCAGTTGGGTCAAGACCGAAGTGCAAAACAGCCTGGAAGCGCGCGGATGAACTTCAACTCGTTCAGTGAATTTCTCGCCATGGGCCATCACGGCCTGTATGTCTGGACGGCCTATGGCATCTGCCTGGCAGTGCTGGCCCTCAACGTTGCCGCGCCGATCCTGGCCCGCAAGCGTTACCTGCAACAAGAGGCGCGTCGTTTGCGCCGGGAGACCGATAAGTGAATCCGCTGCGTAGAAAGCGTCTGTTGATCATCCTCGCCATCATGGCCGGCGTCGGCATTGCCGTGACCCTGGCCCTGAGCGCCTTGCAGCAGAACATCAACCTGTTCTACACCCCGACCCAGATCGCCAATGGCGAAGCGCCTGTCGACACGCGCATCCGCGCCGGCGGCATGGTAGAGAAGGGCTCTTTGAAGCGTTCCGGTGATTCCCTTGACGTGACCTTTGTGGTCACCGACTTCAACAAAGCCGTGACCATCACCTATCGCGGCATCCTCCCGGACCTGTTCCGTGAAGGCCAGGGCATCGTCGCCCTGGGCAAGCTCAACGCCGACGGCGTGGTGGTGGCCGATGAAGTACTCGCCAAGCACGATGAGAAGTACATGCCGCCGGAAGTGGCCAAGGCGTTGAAAGACAGCGGCCAATCGGCCCCAGCACCTGCCAAGGAGGGCTAAGCCATGACGTCCGCACTGTTTATTCCGGAGCTGGGCCAGTTGGCGATGATCCTCGCCCTGTGCTTCGCCATCGTCCAGGCCGTGGTGCCGTTGCTCGGCGCCTGGCGCGGCGACCGCCTGTGGATGAGCCTGGCGCAGCCGGCCGCCTGGGGCCAGTTTGCCTTTTTGGTGTTCGCGTTTGGCTGCCTGACCTACGCCTTTATGACCGACGACTTTTCCGTCGCCTATGTCGCCAATAACTCCAACAGCGCGCTGCCGTGGTACTACAAGTTCAGCGCCGTGTGGGGCGCCCACGAAGGTTCGTTGCTGCTGTGGGCCTTGATCCTTGGCGGCTGGACCTTTGCCGTATCGGTGTTCTCGCGCCAACTGCCGCAGGTCATGCTGGCCCGCGTGTTGGCGGTGATGGGCATGATCAGCATCGGCTTCCTGCTGTTTTTGATCATGACCTCCAACCCGTTCACGCGCATCCTGCCGCAGATCCCGATGGATGGGCATGACCTCAACCCGTTGTTGCAAGACATCGGCCTGATCGTGCCCCCGCCGATGCTCTACATGGGCTACGTCGGTTTCTCCGTGGCCTTTGCGTTTGCCATCGCCGCCTTGCTCGGCGGGCGCCTCGATGCGGCCTGGGCGCGCTGGTCGCGGCCATGGACCATTGTGGCCTGGGCGTTCCTCGGTATCGGTATCACCCTCGGTTCGTGGTGGGCCTACTACGAACTCGGCTGGGGCGGCTGGTGGTTCTGGGACCCGGTGGAAAACGCCTCGTTCATGCCCTGGCTGGTGGGCACCGCGCTGATTCACTCGCTGGCCGTCACCGAAAAACGCGGCGTGTTCAAAAGCTGGACCGTGTTGCTGGCCATCGCCGCGTTTTCCCTCAGCCTGCTGGGTACTTTCCTGGTGCGTTCGGGCGTGTTGACCTCGGTGCATGCGTTTGCGTCCGACCCGGAGCGCGGCGTGTTCATCCTGATCTTCCTGCTGTTTGTAGTCGGTGGCTCGCTGACCCTGTTTGCGTTGCGCGCACCCGTGGTCAAGAGCCAGGTCGGCTTTAACCTGTGGTCGCGGGAAACCCTGCTGCTGGGCAATAACCTGGTGCTGGTGGTGGCCGCGTCGATGATCCTGCTCGGCACCCTGTACCCCTTGGTGCTGGACGCTTTGAGCGGCGCCAAGCTGTCCGTCGGGCCGCCGTACTTCAACGCGTTGTTTATCCCGTTGATGGGCCTGTTGATGGTGGTCATGGCCGTTGGTGTGCTGGTGCGCTGGAAAGACACGCCGGTCAAATGGCTGGCCGGCATGCTGATGCCGGTGCTGCTGGGCAGCGTGGCCCTGGCAGTGATCGCCGGGTTCGCCTACGGCGATTTCAATTGGGCGGTGCTCGCCACTTTCCTGCTGGCTGCCTGGGTATTGCTGGCCGGCGTTCGCGATATTTTCGACAAGACCCGTCACAAAGGCCTGATCAAAGGCTTGCCGACGTTGACCCGCAGCTACTGGGGCATGCAAGTCGCCCACATCGGCATCGCCGTGTGCGCCCTCGGCGTGGTGCTGTCCAGCCAGAACAGCGCTGAGCGCGACCTGCGCCTGGCGCCGGGTGAGTCCATGGACCTGGCCGGTTACCACTTCATTTTCGAAGGCGCCAAGCACTTCGAAGGCCCGAACTTCACGTCCGACAAAGGCACTGTTCGTGTCGTGCGCAACGGCAAGGAAGTGGCGGTGCTGCACCCGGAGAAACGCCTGTACACCGTGCAAAGCTCGATGATGACCGAAGCGGGTATCGACGCCGGTTTCACCCGTGACCTCTATGTGGCATTGGGTGAGCCGCTGGGCGACGGCGCCTGGGCGGTGCGCGTGCACGTCAAACCGTTTGTGCGCTGGATCTGGTTCGGCGGTTTGCTCACCGGTTTCGGCGGGTTGCTGGCCGCGCTGGACCGGCGTTATCGCGTCAAGGTCAAAAGCCGTGTGCGTGAAGCCCTCGGCCTGCAAGGAGCGGCGGCATGAAGCGTTGGTTGATGGTGTTGCCGCTGGCGGCCTTTCTGGTGATGGCAGTGTTCTTGTATCGCGGCTTGTACCTCGATCCGGCCGAGTTGCCCTCGGCGATGATCGGTAAACCCTTCCCTGCGTTCAGCCTGAAGACCGTGCAGGGCGACAAAACCCTGACCCAGGCCGACCTGCTGGGTAAACCGGCGCTGGTCAATGTGTGGGGCACCTGGTGCATTTCCTGCCGCGTTGAACACCCGGTACTGAACAAACTGGCCGAGCAGGGCGTGGTGATCTACGGCATCAACTACAAGGACGACAATGCTGCCGCCTTGAAGTGGCTGGCCGAGTTCCATAACCCCTACCAGTTGGATATCCGCGATGAGGACGGCAACCTCGGTCTCAACCTCGGTGTATACGGCGCGCCGGAAACCTTCTTCATCGATGCCAAAGGCGTGATCCGCGACAAGTATGTTGGCGTGATCGACGAAGTGGTCTGGCGCGAGCAACTGGCCGCCAAGTACCAGGCACTGGTCGATGAGGCCAAGCCATGAAGCGTCTGTTAGCCGCTGCGGTTCTTGCACTTGGACTGGTTGGCGTCGCCCATGCGGCCATCGACACCTACGAGTTCGCCAAGGACGGTGACCGTGAGCGTTTTCGCGAATTGACCAAGGAACTGCGCTGCCCCAAGTGCCAGAACCAGGACATCGCCGACTCCAACGCCCCGATCGCCGCCGACCTGCGCAAAGAGATTTTCCGCATGCTGGGGGAGGGCAAGGACAACCAGCAGATCATCGACTTCATGGTCGACCGCTACGGTGATTTCGTGCGCTACAAACCGGCCCTTACCGGCAAGACTGCGTTGCTCTGGTTCGGCCCCGCCGGGCTGTTGCTGGCCGGCGTGGTGGTGATGGCCGTGATCGTGCGCCGTCGCCGCGCTGCGCCTACTGATGGTTCCGATGCGCTCTCCCCGGATGAACGCAAACGCCTCGACCAATTGCTGGACACCAAGACTGATGATTGATTTTTGGCTCGCAGCAGGGTTGCTGCTCCTGATTGCCCTGAGTTTTCTGTTGATCCCTGTACTGCGCGGCCGCCGTGCCCAGCGTGAAGAGGACCGCACCGCACTGAACGTGGCGCTCTACCAGGAACGCGTAGCCGAGCTGCAAGTGCAGCAGGACGAAGGCGTGCTGAATGCCGCCCAGCTCGACACCGGCCGCGCCGAGGCTGCGCGTGAGTTGCTGGCCGACACCGAGGGCGTGGAAAAGCCCCGCGAATCGCGCCTGGGCAAACCACTGCCGTTGTTGGCGGCGTTTCTCGTGCCGGTCCTGGGCGTTGCGCTGTACCTGCATTACGGGGCGAGCGACAAGGTCGAGCTGACCCGCGAATTCTCCCAGCCGCCGGTGTCGATGCAAGACATGACCCGCCGCCTGGAGCGCGCCGCCGCCGCCCAGCCTGACTCGGCGGAAGGCTTGTACTTCCTCGGTCGCGCCTACATGGCTCAGGACCGTTCCGCCGATGCCGCGAAAATCTTCGAGCGCACCGTCGCACTCGCCGGTCGCCAGCCCGAACTGCTCGGCCAATGGGCGCAGGCGCAGTACTTTGCCGACAATAAACAATGGTCGCCCAAGGTGCAGGCGCTGACCGATGAAGCCTTGAAGCTCGACCCCAAAGAAGTCACCAGCCTTGGCCTGCTGGGTATCGCCGCCTTTGAAGGTCAGCGTTATCAGGAAGCCATCGATTACTGGAACCGCCTGCTGGCCCAGTTGCCAGCGCAAGACAACTCCCGTGTCGCGCTGCAAGGCGGTATCGACCGCGCGGCCGAGAAGCTCAAGGAAAGCGGTGGCACGGTTGCGGCAAAAACCGTGATGAAAGTGCGCGTGGACCTGGCACCTGATGTGAAGGCCAAAGCCCTGCCCACCGACAGCGTGTTCATCTTCGCCCGTGCGGTAAACGGCCCGCCGGCACCGCTGGCAGCCAAGCGTGTCACCGTGGCTGAACTGCCGGTCACCGTCGAACTGGGCGATGCGGACGCAATGATGCCGCAGTTGAAACTGTCGAACTTCCCCGAAGTCCAACTGGTTGCGCGCATATCCCGGGCCGGTCAGCCGACCACTGGCGAGTGGATCGGCCGCAGCCAACCTTTGGCCAGCACTACCACTGCGCTGCAGCAACTGACCATTGACACTCCGGACAAGTAAATCGAGGAAACGCCTATGACCGCATTTGCACGTATCACCTTGCTCAGCCTGGTATTGGGGCTGAGCGCTTGTGCGGTCCATCGGCCTCCCGCACCCACCGGCCCGACCATCCCACCGTCTGGCCCGTCGACCCAACCGGGCACCAAGCCTTCCGGCCCGGTAACACCGTCGCCGAAACCTGTGCCAAGCAAATCGCCGACCTTCGCCCCTCCACCGGGCGCCGCCAGCCACTGGGACGGCAAGATGCAGGTGTATGTATTGGACGAACAGCCCGACACCTTCTACCGCCAGCGCACCTACTACCGCTGGAGCAACGGCTGGAGCCGCTCCATCAGCCCGAACGGGCCGTGGGAAGACACCGATGTGCATGGCGTGCCGCCGGGGTTGAGCAAGCAATACGCGCAATAACAAAAGGCGACCTTTGAAAGGTCGCCTTTTTTATTACTCAACTTGAAATGCAATCCACTGTGGGAGTTGGCTTGCCTGCGATAGCGGTGTATCAGCTACCCATCTGCCAACTGACCCACGGCTATCGCAGGCAAGCCAGCTCCCACAGTGGATCCCCTTTGATCGTTCGAATTTGATCGTTCCCACGCGCAGCAAAGGAATGCATGCGGTGACGCTCTGCGTCAGGCCCACTTGGGGACGCAGAGCGTCCCAGGCGGCATTCCCACGCAGAGCGTGGGAACGAGCATTACCTGACTTGAAACGCAATCCCCTGTGGGAGCTGGCTTGCCTGCGATAGCGGTACACCTGCTGGCTAGGTATTGCCTGGTCCACCGCTATCGCGGGCAAGCCCGCTCCCACAGTTTTGATCTCCATTTGATCTGAGATTTACGCCAGTTCTTGAATGCGGCGCGGCGCTCCGAGCCAGTGAATCACCCCAGCCACCACCCCCAACATCACCCCAAACT